>NZ_JANLVD010000197.1:0-2522 GCF_031363805.1 Flavobacterium sp.
ATTTATCATCACGTTTGAATATTCATTGTCTATCCCTCTGACATTGAATCTTGCTTGACCAAAATTATAAGCTGATGCTTGTAAAAAAACGTCGCGTGAAGCTTGCAATAAGCCCGAAGTACTTTCTGAACCACTGTTATCATCGCCCAAATCATTTTCGGTAATTGTGATTAGACTTAACTGTTGCTCATTGGATTGAATATCTTCTTCTAAAACAATTAATCCTATGTCTAAAATTTGATTTTCTACAATTTCAATTGGTAGGAGTTGGTCTTTGTAACCACTAGTTTTAAGTTGTAACAATTTATTTCCAACAGCAATAGATTTAAAAACAAATTTTCCATCTGCATCTGTCACTTCGGTTAAATTTGTGTTTTGAATACTTGCAATTACATTTTGCAAAGGTTTTTGGTTTTTTGAATCAATTACCTTTCCAGATATTCCAGTTGGTTTTTGTGCAAATGTTACCAAAGCTTGCAAAATTAATATTGCACTAAAAATAATTTTTTTCATAAATAAAATTAAAGTTAATTTACTTTTTTGTCAAGACATGATTTCTTAACGGATGCAAATGTACATTTTTTAATAATATTAACTATTTTTGGCAAACAATTTGTAATACATTTGACGAAAATTTAATATATAATAATGAAATTGAAAAAAACTATCTACTTGTTTATCACTTTAATAACAGTGTTTGCTCATGCTCAAGACAAAAAATTTGCTGTTCATACTGTAGCTTTTTACAACTTTGAAAATCTATTTGATACAATAAATGGATCCAATAATGATGAAGAATGGTTGCCCAATGGATCACAAAGTTGGACAACTAGAAAATATAAAAAAAAATTAGACAATTTAAGTCGTGTTTTGACTGAAATTGGAAGTGGAGAAAACTCAAGCGCTCCAACCTTAATTGGTGGTTGTGAAATTGAAAATAGAGGCGTTCTGGAAGATTTAATAAAACAACCTAAAATGATTAATAATAATTATGGTATTATTCATTTCGATTCGCCCGATAAAAGAGGAATTGATGTCGCATTACTCTATCAGAAAAAACATTTTCAACCTACAAGTTACATCAATATACCTTTATATGTATATAGAGATGCTCCAAAAGTAAAAGAAAAAAAGGAAGAAGAGGAAAAAACAGATGATGTGATAATCACTTCAGCAGTAGATACAAGGGTTTATACCCGTGACCAGCTTTTGGTAACAGGGCTTTTGGATGGCGAAGAAATAAATGTTATTGTAAACCACTGGCCATCTCGTTCTGGTGGCGAGAAAAAAAGCAGCCCTTTTAGAGAAGCCGCTGGAAGATTGAATAGAAAAATTATAGATTCTTTGTACAAAATAAATCCAAACGCCAAAATAATTACTATGGGAGATTTGAACGATGGTAGTTTTAATAAAAGTGTAAAAATTGGAGTGGGTGCCAAAGCTAAAAAGCAAGATGTACCAGTAAATGGAATTTACAACCCAATGGAGGAAATGGCGAATAAAGGAATTGGAAGTTTAGCCTACAGAGATTCATGGGATTTATTCGATATTATCATGCTATCTGAACCCTTTATAAGAAAAGATTTTTCATCTTGGCATTTTTGGAAAGCGGGAGTTTACAACAAACCTTTTCTCATTCAAACTACAGGACAATATAAAGGCTATCCTTTAAGAAATTCAAACGGCGAACCTGGATTTAGCGATCACTTTCCAGTATATGTCTATTTAATCAAACAAGTAAATTAAATACAAAGGTTGGATTTTTCCAACCTTTTTTATTAAAATATGAAAAACATTCTATACCTATTTATTGCATTTGCCACTTTTAAATCTTTTGCTCAAGATACGATTCAAAGCCATCAAGCAAAAAACCATATTGGCGAACTATTTTGCGTTACTGGAAAAGTAGCTTCTATAAAACTAGCTTCGGATGGTAAAACTACCAATTATATTAATATCGACAGACCATATCCAGAGGCTGTTTTTACGATTGTAATCACAAATGAATATCTTGAAACTTTAAAATTTAAACTAGAAGATATAAAAGACAAAATTATTTTTGTTTACGGAAAAATAGCAATTTACAAAAACGACCCCAAACAAATTCCACAAATTTTTAATCCGAGGTGGATTGACCTAAAAAAATGAGTAATTTTATAGTCTAAAATTATAATGATATGTCAATTACCAAACCTTTCAATCTCAATAAATGGATAGACGAAAACAAACATTTATTGAAACCGCCTGTTGGAAATAAAAATTTATATGTAGATTCAGACGATTACATCATTATGATAGTGGGCGGTCCAAACGCCAGAAAAGATTATCATTACAATGAAACAGAAGAATTTTTTTACCAACTAGAAGGGTCTATAAAATTGATTATTCAAGAAAATGGTGAACGAAAAGAGTTTGAAATGAATGCTGGCGATATGTATTTGCATCCAGCCAAAACACCGCATTCACCCGTAAGATCTGAAAATTCTATTGGTTTAGTAGTTGAAAGAAAGCGTGCCGGAAAA
>NZ_JANLVD010000214.1:0-5132 GCF_031363805.1 Flavobacterium sp.
CCGAGGGGGTCGGGGGTTCGAACCCCTCATCGCCCACTAAGCACTTCTTTATGAGGTGCTTTTTTTATTATAACTCTTTTATAAAATCCTTTTATTTATAATATCATGGATTTTAAATGTATGTTCACACTATTTTTGTAACATAAGGTTCGAACAATTCTAATTAGACTTTAAACTTTGCAAATTTGATTTAGAAATTTGGTTTTTAAATTCATATTCTATTTTTCGGGCGTTATTTATATTTGTCTATGGATAAAAACGGGGGGATTTTTTTTAATGTTCTAACAAACCTTTACCAGTTATTTTATATAGAAGTCCCAATCCAATATAAACTATTGTTAATATTATTAGAAATAATAAAACATATTTTAAAAATTTATTTTTAATTATTTTAATCCTTAACAAATAAAAAATACTACTTATCAATCCAAAAATTAATAAGGAAATTGTAAAAAATAAAACAATAATTAATCCAAACGTTGAGTTATTTATATCTAAAAACATTTTTTTTTATTTTCAATTTTAATTTTCGATTAGTAATATTTGAAAATTTTTAAACTAATTTAATAGAATATTACTTCAAATTAATTTAAAAAATTAGTAGTCCAAAATTTTATTAGAAATTTACTCAATATTTATTAAACATCCTTAATGTAATCATCATACTCCAAATAAAACATTTCTAGCATATTCATTTTTTCATTAAAAAAATCAAATATTTCATCCCAATTATTCTTATTGCTTACGCTAACATTCAATTTTTCCACCCAAATTCTACTAATTGTTTTTTCACTTTCTAAAGTAAATTTGCTTTCAAAAACCAAATCTTTTACAAATTCATCTTCCAGAATAGATTTTAAAGATTCTAATTTTTCAAAATATGTCATTCGCTTTTCAGCATCTCGCATTTCAATATCAATAAGTACCTGAGCCCTTTTGTTGTCAACAAAAAACTTAAAAGAAAAATCTTTTATTTTTGTATCATACAGTATCCATTTTCTTGGATATTTGTCTGCAAATGCTACCCAGAATTCTCTTTTTAACTTTTGAGTTTCTTCTCTACTATACATTTTATAAGTTTTTGGATTCAGAAAATTTGCGAATTACTATTTTCTAAGCTACTTTTATAAATAAATTAAGCACAAAAATAACATTTGAAAATGGATTTTAATGTATTTCTTGATTTTGTTCCAAAGATAGCACAAGAAAATTTGCTGTCTGATGTGGCACACCAAAAAATGGAACCACAACAAAGACGAGATTTACTGAAAAACATCGACTTAAACACTCTGAATCCAAGAGAATCTGCCGTCATGATGTTATTTTATCCCAAAGAAAGTATTACCCATTTGGCTTTAATTATTAGAAATGCTTATCCAGGAATTCACTCTTCACAAATTGCATTTCCTGGCGGGAAAGTGGAACTTTTTGATACATCATTAGAAGAAACTGCTTTGAGAGAAACCCATGAAGAAATTGGAATTTCATCAGATAAAATAACGGTTATCAGACCTTTTACCAAAATTTACATTCCACCTAGCAATTTTATGGTGTATCCATTTTTAGGCTACAGCAATCAAGAATTAATATTTAATCCAGATCCAAGTGAAGTGGCAGGAATAATTGAATTACCAATAACTGATTTTTTGGACGACACCAATGTAATTTCAGAAAAAATTAAAACTTCCTACACTTCCGAAATTATTGTTCCTGCTTTCAAAATTAAAGAACATATAGTTTGGGGCGCTACTGCCATGATGATGAGCGAGTTGAAAGAATTATTAAAAAAAGTATTATAATTTAATAGTTTTTGTAAATTTGTAGCCTATACTATTTACAAAAAATTATGGGATTATTAAAACGAAATCCTTTTGGTCATATACTTTTTATAAAACTTTGGTTGATTAGAATCCTCGGTGCCATTACACACAGGCGATATCGTGGCTTCAATGAGCTACAAATTGATGGTTCAGAAATTATCAAAGCACTACCAGATACAAATGTATTATTCATATCCAATCACCAAACTTACTTTGCAGATGTTGTGGCTATGTTTCATGTTTTTAATGCTAGTTTGAGCGGTCGCGAAGACACTATAAAAAATATAGGCTATTTGTGGAGACCAAAAATGAATATGTATTATGTGGCCGCCAAAGAAACGATGGAATCTGGCATTCTTCCAAGGATTATGGGCTATGTTGGTGCCATAACCGTCCAAAGAACTTGGAGAGCAAAAGGCAAAGATGTTACAGAAAAAAAAGAAGTCAACCCAAACGATACCGAAAATATAAAAATTGCGCTGGCTGATGGTTGGGTCATTACTTTTCCACAAGGAACCACAAAGTCATTTAAACCTGTTCGGAAAGGTACTGCTCATATTATAAAGCAACACAGACCAATCGTTGTTCCAATCGTAATTGATGGTTTTCGAAGATCGTTCGATAAAAAAGGTTTGCGATTAAAGAAAAAAGGCATTCTACAATCATTTACGATCAAAGAACCACTTGATATCGATTATGATAATGATACTATCGAACAAATTGTAGAAAAAGTAGAATATGCTATAGAACAGCATGCCTCATTCCTAAAAGTTATTCCTGTAGAAGTGCTTGAAGAACAAAAAGAACTGGATAAATTACGACAATGGAATTATTAAAATAAAATCTACAAATCTATTTTCTTGAGCTCTTCGTAATTTTTCTTTAGTTTTTTAAGCAAAAATCCATAGAGTAATTTGTAAAATAACCATACAGCTATTAACACAATTGCGGTAACAACTATCGCCACCAAAATAGAAACTATATAAACACTGTCAGGAATATTCGCAATATTTCCGCCATTCTCTAAGGTAACTTTTATAATTTGTTTCTTCAAACTGTAAGCAAAAACTGCAATAAAAACCACAGCAATAGTTACCAAATTAAATAAAATATAATTTTGAACCGTTTTTCTAGTTTTCAAAATACTGGACATCAGCAGTTTTGTGCTATCTGTAGTAGAAACTTTTCTATACATTAAATAGAATCTGGCAATAAAATAAACAATTACCGCATACATAAATACCATGAAAATTTGGTAATAACTATAAATTCCAAAATCTTTCATATATTTTGTATTGTCCATATCATATTTGGTAAACGACATTCCAAAGTTTATAATCAATCCAAAACTCAATTCAAAAATACTGACAATCAAAATCCACTTCACAGTCGAAGATGAATTTTTATGCAACATACCATAAATATGCTGCTCAGAAATTTTTGGGTAATTTTGAGGTTTATTCCAATCTTTTTTTAATAAATCCAACTCTTCCATATATCAATTTCCGTTACGGATTAATAATTTTTTTTAACTTCCCCTTAATCCGATTCATTTTCACCCTAGCGTTTACCTCCGTAATACCAAGCGTTTCAGAGATTTCCATATAATCTTTGTCTTCCAAATACATAAAAACCAATGCTTTTTCAATATCATTCAATTGCTGAACGGCTTTGTACAAAAGTTTCAAATGCTCCTCTTCCTCATAATTATATTCCTCTTGTAGTACAAAATGCTTGCCAGTTTCAAATTCAATAGTATTAACCGTTTTTGTGCTTTTTCTATACAAAGTTATTGCCGTATTTAAGGCGACTCTGTATGCCCAAGTAGAAAATTTAGAATCGCCACGAAACTTAGGAAAAGCTTTCCACAACTGGATTGTAACTTCCTGAAACAAATCGTTGTGCGCATCCTGACCTTGAGTATACAACCTACAAATTTTGTGAATTATATTCTGATTCTCTTTTAATTGCGCAACAAAATTTTGTTCTAAAGCAGTACTCATATTATTATAAGTAGTAAAAATTAATAATTGTTACAATTTAATTGTTTTTTTTGGAAGCACAAACATCTCATTCCAAAACAAACATTATTCCCGCTTTCGGCTATATCTGTCATAGCGAGGCACGAAACAATCTCACATTTAATTTTTTGCTTCGCAATGACAGGATACCGCCTCAATCGGGGCTATGTAGAAACATTCCCGATTCCAAGAAAAACTTTGTAACTTTGTGACTTAGAAACTTTCAACCTTTGCAACTCAAAAAATGAACATTCCACAATCAAAAAATCCTCGAATTGTCATCATTGGTGGCGGTTTTGCAGGCATATCTATAGCCAAAAAATTACGAAACAAAAACTTGCAAGTCGTACTTTTAGACAAACACAATTACCATACATTCCAACCTTTATTGTATCAAGTAGCCACTGGCGGACTAGAAGCAGGCTCTATCGCCTACCCTATTCGCAAAGTGATCCAAGAATACAAAGATTTTTATTTCCGGTTAACATCCGTTAAAGAAATAGATACCAAAAATCAGAAAATAATTTCAGAAATTGGCGAATTAAACTATGATTATTTGATCATTGCTACTGGATCAAAAACCAATTATTTTGGCAACAAGGAAATCGAGCGCAACTCGATGTCCATGAAAACCATTCCGCAATCGTTGAACATTCGAAGTTTGATTCTCGAAAATTTTGAACAAGCAGTACTCACCAAAGATATAGCCGATAAAAATGCATTAATTAATTTTGTGTTAGTTGGCGGCGGACCAACAGGAGTCGAACTAGCAGGCGCGTTGGCCGAAATGAAAAAAGCCATTCTCCAAAAGGATTATCCAGATTTGGATATGAGCAAAATGCAAATAAATTTGATTCAAAGTGGCGATAGAATTCTAAACACCATGAGCGAAAAATCATCGCAAGCGGCTCAGGACTTTCTCGAAAATTTAGGTGTCAAAATCTGGAAAAACGTTCGGGTTACCAATTATGATGGCCGTACAATAACCACAAATTCCGATTTAACTTTCGAAACCGCTACTATGATTTGGACAGCAGGTGTTCAAGGCGCAGCCATTACTGGATTGGATGCCAAATCATTGGTTGAAAAAGTAGAACGCATTCGTGTAAACGAGTTTAATCAAGTATTGGGTTATAATAATATTTTTGCTATTGGCGATATTGCTTCAATGGAAACAGCATTGTATCCGCAAGGTCATCCCATGATGGCACAACCAGCATTGCAACAAGGCGATTTCTTAGGAAAAAATATTGTGAAACTAATTAATAACCAACCAATGCAACCTTTCGAG
>NZ_JANLVD010000220.1:0-11363 GCF_031363805.1 Flavobacterium sp.
AATGATTGGTTTAAACGACATTGTGGTAGAATCTAGAAACTATGCAGAAGCCATTATTGCCAATATACCTCTACCATTATTGATACTTGATGAAAATTTGAGAGTCCAAAAAGCAAATACCGCTTTTTATAAAACATTTCATGTTAATGAAAAGGATACAGAACAGGTACTTGTGTATGATTTAGGAAATAAACAATGGAATATTCCAGCTTTAAAAAAATTATTAGAAAATATTTTACCTCAAAAATCAACCTTCCATAATTTTGAAATTACACATACTTTTTCAAATATTGGAGAAAGAATCATGTTGCTTAATGCACGTGAAATAAAAAAAGAAACCAGTGCAGAAAAACTCATTCTTTTAGTAATTGAAGACATTACTGAATACAAAAAAATTGAAAAAGAAAGGAGAGATATTGAAGAACGTTTTCATTTTATAGCAGATTCTATGCCTCAAAAAGTGTGGACAGCAGATCCGATTGGAAATATTAATTACATGAATAAGTGTTGGATGGAATATACAGGAATTCCGTATGAAGATTTAAAAGATTGGGGTTGGGACAAGATAGTGCATCCAGATGATTTAGAAGAATTAGTTGCCATTTGGAAAAATAGTATTGCCACTGGCAAAAATTTCGAAATGCAACACCGTTTAATAAATAGTAAAAATATTTACAAATGGCACCTAGCCAGAGGTCTTGCACAAAAAAATTCAAAAGGTGAAATCATCATGTGGGTTGGTACAAATACAGAAATAGAAGAGCAGGTAAGAGAAAAAGAAGTATTGGAAGGAACCGTAACTAAAAAAACCATCGAATTAAAAAAGGCAAACAAGCTGCTTGAAGAAAAAAATAATGAATTAGGAAATATGAATAACGAACTTCAGTCATTTGCCTATGTATCTAGCCACGATTTGCAAGAACCGCTTCGTAAAATACAAACTTTTGCAGGACGCATTCTTGACACAGAATACAAAAACTTATCTGATAAAGGGAAAGACTATTTTCAAAAAATGAATAATACAGCCAGAAGAATGCAAACACTTATAGAAGATTTGCTTGCTTTTTCAAATACCAATGTTTCTGAACGTAAATTTCAAAATACCAACCTCAAAAAAATTGTAGAAGATATAAAAAACGATTTATTTGACGACATTAATGAAAAAAATGGTATAATCGATTCCAGTGAACTTGGAGATGCTTACATTAATACTTTCCAATTCAGACAGGTTATACAAAACCTGATTAGCAATTCTTTAAAGTTTGCAATACAAGATGTACCTTCCAAAATAATCATTAAAAGTGAAATAGGGGAAAGTAGTTATTTTGAAAATCAAAACCCAACATTAACACCTGGAAAGCTATCAGCAGAAAAAAAGTACAATCATATTATTTTTAAAGACAATGGTATAGGATTCGATCAAGAATATCAAAACCGAATATTTGAAGTTTTTCAGCGTTTAAACCATAAAGAAAAATATTCTGGTACTGGAATAGGTCTTGCCATTGTGAAAAAAATAATTGATAATCATAATGGTGTTATCACGGCAACTGGACAACTTAACAAAGGAGCACAATTTGATATTTATATTCCAATAAGTTGATAATATAATATTTTTGATCTTTTTTGACCACATAGGCTCATAGAAAATTCAATAATAAAAGTCGCTTCGCTCAATTAAAGTGGTCATAGTGCTATATGCAAAATGAAATTTTCTTAGACTTTCCTGCAAATAATTATATAGCTATGAATTTCTATGTGGTTAAAAAAAATAAATTTTCAAAAGCTGAAATATTAAAATTTGTAAAAATAAATTACTTACAGATTAATATTCCACTAAAACTTATTGAAAAACCTCAAATACTTCACCATCAAAACTAGCAAATACCATACTTGGATGCGAATCTTGGTGAAACATATTGCCTAAATGGTCTATGGCAATCGCACCCGCAAAACCATCATACGGTTTTAGTTCAGCAAAAGTTTTTTCAAAAGCTTTTTCCAACGAGAAACCATCAGTTACACGTGTAACAATTTTGGCAGCAGTTGCATTACTTACAATATCCTCGCCTACACCGGTTAAACTTACTCCACAGAATTGGTTGGCATAATTTCCTGCCACAGTAGCAGAATCTGATATGCGTCCTACCAATTCAAAACCTTTTCCGCCAGTAGATGTAGCCACAGCAATTTTACCATTTTTATCCAAAGCTACACAACCAACAGTTCCAGTTCTTAACGATTTTAACTTGGCTTCATATTCTGCTTTCCGTTGCGGAATTTCAGTTGAAAAAATTTCAAATCCATTTTTTCTGGCATAATTTGTAGCGCCACTTCCGCCGAGAACGCGATCGTCTTCCTGCATTAAAACTTGCGCTACCTGAACAGGATTTTTCACTTCTTCAATATTGATTACACCACTCATTTTTTGAGTTTCTCCATCCATAATGGCGGCAGACATTCGTATTTTCCCATCGCTTTGTATTTGAGAACCAATACCAGCATTAAACAAAGCATCGTCTTCCAATTGCGAAACAGCAAAAACTACTGTTTCCAATGCAGAATGGGTTTTCAAAAATTCGTAAGATGATTTTACAATACGTTCCAAAGCATTTTGTTTGGCAACTTTGGTTTCATGATTGGTAGAAGATTCAGAGAAAAAACCACCGTGTATAATTATTTTCATGTTCGTTTTATATTATATGGAACACAGATTTAAGAAATTGGAGAATTTTTTTTAATTATTCTAATTTTTTAAATCTGTGTTCATAAGAAAAATTTAAATCAACTTTCCTTCGTTAAGATCTGATCGTGTAAAACTCAAATTTTCGGCATATTGCGAAGAATTAATATGCATTTTATGAGTTGACAAATTAAAAGTGTCGTATTTGCTCATTACGTGGGTGACCAAATGATTAATAGATATTGGATAACCCAACTCAACCTGAGTTAAATTGGTGTCTTTGATTTCCCGACCATCAACCAAAATAACCAGTCCAGACCCAATCGCTTCCATTTGTGTATTATTGGTTATGAGCAATCCCGTGTCTTCTCCAAGTC
This sequence comes from Flavobacterium sp., assembly GCF_031363805.1. Lineage (GTDB taxonomy): Bacteria > Bacteroidota > Bacteroidia > Flavobacteriales > Flavobacteriaceae > Flavobacterium. The sequence continues at coordinate 3,061 of NZ_JANLVD010000220.1, forward strand.
CTATTCCTAGCACTTTTGGATTACCCACAACGGCTTGAAAAAGCCGACCAATTCTACCACGCTGTACAAAATGAGTATCTATAATAACGCCATCAATAAGTCCTAAACCACTGGTTATTTTTACTTCGCCTTTCAGCAAAGCTTCAGAACTACTGCCTTGATAAATCATATTATTGGAAGCAGCAGCAGCACCAGCTGAAGTGCCTGCATAGATAAAATCTTCATTAATATATTTTTCCAAAATCAAATCATGAAACGGTGTGCCACCCAAAATAGAAGTCAATCTCAATTGGTCGCCACCAGTAAACATCACCACATCGGCGGCTTTTAATCTGGCCACCACTTCTGGATCCATAGCTTGTTCTCGGCGTTCAATATTCAAAATATCAACATTCTGTGCACCTAAATAATTGAGCGCTTTTACATATTCTGGTCCAATTTCTTTCGGAATTTTTGAAGCCGTAGTAATTACTTCAATTCTAGAAAGCAATTTATGTTTTGATTCATCCAAAATTCTCTTCAAAATACCAGTCTCAAAAAAATTTAAGTTTTTAACTGCGCTTTTATCCAAATCGGTTTCCGTAAAACTCCCTTTATCAACCGCACCACCAATTATAATCAATTTTCCACGTATATTCATTTGGTAAAAATAACCAAAAATTGAAATAAACCAAATCTAATTGATTTATTTTGAAGCAAAACTTTACAGTATTTATCAACATTATTCCTGCTGTATGTTTCAATCTTTTTGTGATTTTGTCCTTCGACAAGCTCAGGATGACAAAACCACAAAAAGGATTTCCACTTCCATCAGGGCTAATTTTCAAATTTACAACTTTTATTAAACCATTATAAAAAACTAAGAATCAATTCATTCAATAAAACCTACATTTTTAAAACAAAATATTCAACAAAAATGTTTAATAATCACAAAATTTTTCTATTTTTAACAAATACATTAAAAAATAACTTTCCAAAATGAAAATACTGAAAATTCAAGCGCTTCGCGGACCAAATATTTGGAGTGTACAACGCAAAAAACTAATTCAAATGCGTTTGGATTTAGAAGAAATGGAACAGTCTCCAACCAATAAAATCGATGGTTTTAGAGAACGATTAGAAAAAATGTTTCCAACAATGATAGAGCATCGTTGTTCTGAAGGCACTCGAGGCGGTTTTTTCTCCCGCATAGAACGTGGCACTTGGATGGGTCACGTTATAGAACACATTGCACTCGAAATACAAACTTTAGCCGGAATGGAAACAGGTTTTGGTCGAACCCGCGAAACCAAAACACCCGGAACCTACAATGTAGTTTTTAGCTATACCGAAGAAAATGTAGGGCTTTTTGCTGCAGAAAGTTCAGTAGCCATTGCCGAAGCTTTAATTGCAGGAACAGATTATGACTTGGAAGCAGACATTCAAAAAATGCGCGTGATTAGAGACCGTGTGCGTTTGGGTCCGAGTACAGGAAGCATCGTTGAAGAAGCTGTAAACAGAGATATTCCATGGATAAGATTGGGCACAAATTCATTGGTTCAATTGGGATATGGCATCAATCAAATGCGTTTTCAAGCCACTATCACCTGTAAAACGAGTAGTATTGCGGTAGATATAGCTTGCAACAAAGAGCAAACCAAAAAAATGCTAGACGCAGCTTCGATTCCTGTTGCCAATGGTGGCATTTGTGTAACCGAAGAAGATTTAGCCGAAACTATAGCTAAAATTGGCTATCCAATTGTGCTAAAACCACTAGATGGAAACCACGGAAAAGGCGCTTCCATCAATGTTAAAACATGGGAAGATGCACTGGCTGGTTTGGAATATGCCAAAAAATACAGTTCTCGAATTATTGTAGAAAAATTTATTACAGGTTTCGATTTCCGTGTGCTTATTATTGACAATAAATTGGTGGCTGCTGCAAAACGTGTCCCAGCAAATGTAGTAGGAAATGGAAAAGATTCTATTCAAAAACTCATAGAAGAAACCAACAAAGATCCGCGCCGTGGTTATGGCCACGAAAATGTATTGACCGAAATAACCATAGATCGTGATACGGAAGATTTATTAGAAAAATTAAAATATAGTGTTGATAGCGTTCCAAGAAAAGACGAAGTAGTTTACTTAAAATCTACAGCCAATTTGAGTACTGGCGGAACCTCTGTAGATGTAACAGATATGATGCATCCAGAAAATATTTTTCTTTGCGAACGTATTTCACGCGTGATAGGATTGGATATTTGTGGCGTAGATATCATGGCGGAAAACTTGACTCAGCCACTCAAAGAAAATGGAGGTTGTGTTTTGGAAGTCAATGCCGCTCCCGGATTTCGTATGCATTTGGCACCGTCTGAAGGGTTGCCCAGAAATGTAGCATCGCCAGTCATAGATATGTTGTATCCACCGGGTAAACCAAGCAGAATTCCAATTATTGCGGTTACGGGAACCAACGGGAAAACCACCACCACAAGACTTATAGCCCATATTGTAAAAAATAATGGGTATAAAGTGGGTTTCACCACATCCGACGGGATATATGTGCAGAACCACATGATGGAAAAGGGCGATACTACCGGACCACTTTCTGCCGAATATATTTTGAAAGATCCTACCGTAGAATTTGCCGTTTTGGAAACGGCGCGTGGCGGAATTCTTCGTTCAGGATTGGGTTTCAGCCGTTGCGATATTGCCATTATTACCAATATTCAAGAAGACCATTTGGGACTGAACGATATTAATACTTTGGACGATTTGGCCCGTGTAAAAGCCACTGTGGTAAGAAGTGTAAAGAAAGACGGCTGGGCAATTTTAAATGCCGAAGATGCAAATTGTGTAAAAATAGCGTCGGATTTGAGTTGCAATGTGGCTTTCTTTTCTTTGGATGAAAACAATCCATTGATTCAAAAATTATGCAAAGAAGGCAAAACAGTTGCGGTTTATGAAAACGGATACATTACCATAAAAAAAGGTGAATGGAAAATTCGTGTGGAACGCGCTACCCATGTTCCGCTTACCTTAGGCGGAAAAGCGAAATTTATGGTTGCCAATGTTTTGGCGGCAACATTAGCCAGTTATTTGTATGGTTTTAAAACGGAAGATATAAGCTTGTCGTTGCAAACATTTATTCCAAGTGTAGCACAAACGCCTGGAAGAATGAATATTTTCGAATTCAAAAAATTCAAAGTTTTAATTGATTTTGCTCATAACCCAGCAGGTTACAGAGCCGTGGAAAGCTATTTAGAAAGTGTAGAATCCACCAAAAAAATAGGAATTATTGCGGGTGTGGGTGACCGCCGTGACGAAGATATTAAAGAATGTGGCTTAATTGCTGGTCGCATGTTTGACCATATTATTATTCGTCAAGAAAAATATTTGCGTGGTAGAACAGAAGAAGAAATTATAAATTTAATATTGGAAGGCGTATCAGAATCTGGAAAAAATGTAACCCACGAAATTATTCCAAAGGAAATTGAAGCTATAAAACATGCCATTGACAATGCCGAAGATGGTAGTTTTATTACCGCTTTGAGCGATGTAGTAGCCAATGCTATCAATATTGTGCAGGAATATTTGGATAAGGAAAATGAGGAAGGGAATATTTAGGGATTTAAATTTCAAATTCTTTTTACTAAAATAGTATATAAACGCCAGTGTAATGCTGGCGTTTTTTTATTTGAAATAAAAAAAGAATACAAAATGTATAATGCAATACCTAATTGTTAAAATCTAAAAAACTGACATCCCAGTTTTGGTAGTTAACAATTCTAGAGCGGACATTCCTAATTCTGAATTTCCTTTTTCATTAAGTCGTGGCGACCAAGTAGCTACTACAAAATTTTTTGGAAATAATGCCGCTATTCCACCACCAATTCCACTTTTGCCAGGAAGTCCAACTTTGTATGTGAATTCTCCAGATTCGTCATAAAATCCGCAGGTTTGCATTAAAGCATTCAGTCGTTTAACTTGGCTTTTAAGTAATATTTTTTCTCCAGAAATAGTGTTTCCTTCATTAGCAAAAAAGAAAAATGAATGTGCCAATTCTTTGCAAGTCATTTCCAACGAACATTGGTGAAAATAAAAATCGAGAACCGTTTCTACATCATTTTTAATATTCCCAAAAGATTTCAAGAAGTTGCACAAAGCAGCATTTCTAAAACCTGTTTCTTTTTCTGAGTTGGCAACATTCAAATTATAATTTATAGTATCGCAATTTGAAATTTTTCTGATAAATTTTAAAAAATCATTTTTAGGGTTTTCTAGATTGGTCACTAACATATCTGCAATGACAAGTGCTCCAGCATTGATAAATGGATTTCTTGGGATGCCTTTTTCGTATTCTAGTTGCACCAGCGAGTTGAAAGCACTTCCAGAAGGCTCAACGCCTACTCTTTCCCATACTTTTTCGTCTAGAAATGAGAACGCCAAAGCAACGGTTAATGCTTTAGAGACTGATTGGATGGAAAATTTTTCGTTGGAATCTCCAATTCCAAAATCCTCACCACTAATCGTTGTAAGATGAATGCCAAATTTGTTTGGATTTATTTTAGATAATTCTGGAATAGTTTTGGCGACATTGCCAATCGAGGGAAGCTGTTTTGCTTCTTGGTATATTTCTTGGAGAATGGTTTCGTAGTTCATTTCAATGGAATTAAAAGGCATTTTTAACTACGTTTTCTGTTTCTTCTTCCTCGCCGCCGGAAACAAAATATTGTTCAATATTAATCTGAAACCTGGCGAGTTTGGGTGTAAGTCCAAAAGTGTGGGCTCATCTCCTACCCGATGCTGGAAATCTTCCGGGTCATGACCACCAAAATAGGTAAAAAATCCTTTTCCTTTTTGTCCGTGAATGTATCGAGCTTCGCTATTGATTTGGTTTTCTCCCAAAACAAGTACATTGGTTTTAACCAAATCGCGCTCAAAAGCCGTAGTTTGACCCATGAATCCTTTTACTAATGATGTATGATTTTGACATAGCATGGTAGGAATAACATCCCACTTTGCAGAAAATTCCATGAGGGTGAAATAATCTTTTTCGAATGGAATTCTTCTGGTTTCGGTCATATCTATATCTGAAAATTCATAATGATCAGGCTTTCTGTCGAGTATAAAATTTTTGAATGCAAATGATTTGGTGTAATCAATTTTGGTTTGATAATTGGGCTCGCTTGCATCGCCATCGAACATGGTTTCGCAAATATCAACTCCTTCCGCCGCCAAGGCAATATCGAAACTATCTGTGGCAGAACACATGGCAAACATAAAACCGCCACCTATTACAAAATCGCGAATTTTTCGAGCTACTGCACCTTTTTCTTCAGAAACTTTATTGTAACCTAATTTTTGAGCCAGTGCCTCAGCTTCTCGTTTTTGTTCAATATACCATGGAGCATTTTTATAGGTTGCATAAAACTTGCCATATTGTCCTGTAAAATCTTCATGATGAAGGTGCAACCAGTCGTAAAGTAGCAGTTGATCGCTTAAAACTTCGGTATCATAAATGGTGGTAAAAGGAATTTCGGCATAGGTTAAAACCATAGTCACAGCATCGTCCCAAGGTTGTTTGCCAGGTGGCGAATAGACAGCTACTTTGGGTGCTTTTTCTAAAACAACAGTTTCCATATTTTGTGATGGTGATGAAATTTCGTTGAGTATAGAATTGGTTTCATTGTCTGAAAGGACTTCAAAACTTACACCGCGTATTTGACATTCTTTTCTAATATCTAAAACATCTGGAAGCAAAAAAGAACCGCCACGGTAGTTGAGCAACCAACTCGCTTTGTACTGTTTGTTCAACGCCCAATAGGTTATTCCATAGGCTTTTAGATGATTTTTCTGACTTGTTTCATCCATGGGAAGCAATATGAAATTTGCTTTTATGGAGTTACAAATTAGAAATATGAATATGAATAATAACTTTTTAATTTGCATTTTCGAAAATTTTAATTCAAAGATAAATGAAAAAAAATTAAAACGGCACATCACCATCATCTTCAAAATTATTCAAATTGCTTCCGAAAGCCTCATTTGCAGATGGTAAGTTTTTGGTTTGAAAAGGATTATCATCATGTCCTAAATTCATTGTCGATGGCAAATAATCTTCACCTACTGAATAATCCTCCAAATTATCAAATTTACCCAAGTTTCCAATAAATTTCAATCTCACATTTTCTAAACTTCCATTACGGTGTTTGGCAATTATAAATTCGGCTTGACCTTGGGTTGGCGAATGCTCATCGTCATCCCATTCATCTATTTTATAATATTCTGGTCGGTAAATAAACGAAACAATATCCGCATCTTGCTCAATCGCACCAGATTCCCGAAGGTCAGAAAGCAAAGGTCGCTTGCTTGAACCACGAGTTTCCACCGCACGCGACAATTGAGAAAGTGCAATAACAGGAACTTCCAATTCTTTGGCCAAAGCTTTTAAATTTCTTGAAATGGTCGAAATTTCTTGTTCCCGATTTCCTATTCCTTTTCCGTTGCTTCCTCCTGCTGTCATTAGTTGCAAATAGTCGACAATAATAATTTTTATGTCGTGTTGGGATTTTAAACGTCTGGCTTTGGCACGCAAATCAAAAATAGAAAGCGATGGAGAATCATCAATATACAAAGGTGCTTTTTCCAAATCTTTGACTTTCACGCTCAACTGTTCCCACTCATGTTTTTCGAGTTTTCCAGTTCTTAATTTTTCTGAAGACAGTCCAGTTTCCGAAGAAATTAAACGTGTAATTAATTGAACAGAAGACATTTCAAGCGAAAATAAGGCAACAGCATGACCAAAGTCGATGGCTACATTTCGTGCCATTGAAAGTACGAACGCAGTATTATGAGTAACTGTCATATCTTCCAAAAGAAACAATCGATTTCCGTCGATTTCAAAACCATAATAATCGTCTTCCTTGTCAAACTCAACCTTAACTCCAGTTACTTTCCAATCGACTTTTGAATTCCATTCCCTTGCTTTTTTACGCTCAATTTTTGTTGGAATTGAATCCAAATTACCAAAAATTCTTATTCTACAAGCTTCACCTTCAAATCCTATAGCTTTTATACTTGTTTTTTTCTTTTTTAGTGAACTTCTAAAACCTAAAGAATCACAAAGAAATTTTATTTGTTTAGATAATCTTTCGCTTTTTTGAACAATTTCAAAACAATTGAATTCAGATGTATAATATCCATCGGAATCTATCAATCCAGCCAAAAGTTGTAATCTGTTTTGTGTTGAATTGATAAGGAAATCTTGTGGAATATGTTTGTTTTGAATCAAATCCAACTTTCGCAATTCTTCTTGAATATTGATTTGAAAATCTTCAGAGTTTGCTCTGTTTCTTTTTACAATTGAATAATTATTTGTCCTATCTTCTTGATAGTAAGTAACAAGTTCAATTTCTAATCTATCAGCGTAATCATTTAAATAGTCTATAATTTCTTCATCAATATTGGTGATACGTTGACTGTAAGAATGTCCATCGCCAAGCCATAATCCTAAATAATATGGTTCTAATGATAAAAATTTCTCATCAAATTCTACTGCAACTTTATAACCTTTGTAATTTGATTTGAATTTATCAGATTTCTCTAAATAATCCTTAACTGTTATATTTAAAACTTCTCCTTTTTTATGTCCGCCTTCAATTCTACTTCTCTTCAAAGAAAGTATATGACTTTCGTTAACGCGATAAGAAATTCCTTTATTTTGGTGAATCCAATACATATTCTCTCTACCTCTTGCTATAGACAGCACTTTTCTTGAAGTGGAATCGTCACCCATGAGTAAATCATCGGTGGTTACATCTTCAACTTTTCGTAATGAACCATCAAACAGTAACACATTAGTGCCTTTTCCAAGACATTTCCCCATCCCGGGTCTCGCCGCAATAATAATCAAATCTGAAGGTTGCCAGCCTGATGTTATTTTGTCTAATTTATCAAAACCTGTGGCTATTCCAGAAAGTCCTTCTTTACCAGCAATTTCTTCAATACGCTTTTTGGCTTGAATGACTAAACTTTGTGCTGTTTCTGAACTTCGTTTGATGTTTCCTTGCGTTACTTCATAGAGTTTTGATTCGGCTTTGTCCAATAAATCAAATACATCAGTAGTTTCATCATACGATTCTTCTATAATTTCAGATGATATTTTTATCAAACTTCGTTGAATGTATTTTTGTAAAATGATGCGGGAGTGAAACTCAATATGCGCCGAAGATGATATTTTTTGAGTAAGCTGAATTAAATAAAAATCGCCACCAGCCAAATCCAATTTTGCAGATTTTTTAAGTTGCGCCGAAACTGTTAATAAA
>NZ_JANLVD010000223.1:0-8699 GCF_031363805.1 Flavobacterium sp.
AAACAAAAAATAAAAATTACCAATCCCAATTTAAAAAACATTTCCGTTTATTTAGAATATCAAGCTTGTAAAGACGCTTGTATTCAGCAAGATAAAACTTTTGAATTTAAATTGCCCGTAATAAAGGTTGCAGCTAATACAAATATACCAACAGATTCTACATCAATAAAAGCCTTGGCTAATGAAACTATTGGAAAAGAAGAAATTGTAAAAAAAAATGATGTATCCAATAAACCAATTCAAAAAAACGAAGAAAAAAAAGGATTATTAACCATTTTCTTTCTGGCCTTTTTAGGAGGTTTCGCGGCATTACTTACACCTTGTGTTTTCCCAATGATTCCTATGACAGTAAGTTTTTTTACCAAACAAAGTAAAACCAAAGCTCAAGGAATTAGAAACTCCATTTTTTATGGAATATCCATCATTATTATATATGTACTTTTAGGAGTAATCGTTTCTGCAATTTTTGGAATCGATGCCTTAAATTCGTTATCAACAGATGTTTGGTTTAATGTTATATTTTTTATACTTCTACTTGTATTTGCTGCATCATTTTTGGGTGCTTTCGAGATTGTTTTACCTAATTCATGGGCAAATAAAGTAGATAGACAAGCAGATCGAGGTGGATTTATTGGCATATTGTTTATGGCACTCGCATTGGCAATTGTTTCTTTTTCTTGTACTGGTCCAATTGTTGGAACCTTGATTGCAGAATCTTCCAAATTTGGAGGAATAGGTCCAATTGTTGGAATGCTAGGTTTTTCATCGGCAATAGCCTTACCATTTATGCTTTTTGCCATGTTTCCAGGTTGGATGAATTCGCTTCCAAAATCTGGTGGTTGGTTGAATACCGTTAAAGTTTCACTTGGTTTTTTAGAATTGGCATTTGCATTTAAATTTTTATCCAATGCAGATTTGGTTCTGCAATTACATTTATTAGAACGTGAAGTTTTTATAGCCATTTGGATTGCTGTTTTTGGTGTTTGGGCTTTGTATTTACTTGGTAAAATTGCATTGCCACACGATAGTCCAGTTACAAATATTTCAGTAGGAAGATTATTCATTGGATTGTTTGTATTGGTTTTTACCATTTATTTAATTCCAGGATTGTGGGGCGCACCGTTAAAAATATTGAGCGGATTTACACCACCCATAACTTATAGCGAAAGTCCTTTTGGGATTGGAAATTCAAATGCTAACTCAAGTTTAAAATCCGATTTACCAGAGTTTGCTCATTTAGGGCCAAATGGCATTATTGCTTTTGATGATTATGAAAAAGGATTGGCTTATGCAAAAAAAGTAAATAAACCAATATTGCTAGATTTTACTGGTCATGCCTGCGCAAACTGTAGAAAAATGGAAGAACATATATGGTCTAAAGATGAGATTTTAAGTATATTAAAAAATAAAATAGTTTTAATATCGTTATATGGTGATGACAAACGTGAAATCCAAGAGAGCGAAAAATACGTATCTAAAACAACAGGAAAAAGAATTACAACAATTGGAAAAAAATGGAGCGATTTTCAAATTTCACGTTACAACATAAATTCGCAGCCTTATTATGTAATTTTAGATTCTGACGGAAAGGATTTAAACTTACCTATAGGCTATACGCCTGATGCTGATGAATATAAAGTATGGTTAGAAAACGGAATTTCAAAATTTCAAAAATAAATTTAAAATTTATAAATATGAAAAAGTATCTATTATTATTAATGAGTGTATTTATTTTTATTTCTTGTGATAAAGATGGTAATGATCCAAATGCAGGTTTAGAAAGTATTTCTGAAAACTCTGTACTCAAATATTCTGGAACATTTGCGCCAACTTCAGGAATAAACGTTACTGGAACTTCAAAAATTTATTTGGAAGGAACAACATACAAATTGAAATTGGAAAACTTCAGTGTAAGCACTGGTCCAGATTTGAAAGTATATTTGTCGAAAGCAGACACACCAACAGATTTTATTAGTTTAGGCGCATTGGGAACTGGAAACAATTTAGTTTACAATATAGCAGTTCCTGTAGATTTTACACAATATAAGTATGTGTTAATTCATTGTCAGCAACAAAATCATTTATTTGCCACATCAAACTTAATGATGAATTAAAAAAAATGCCACTCAAAAAGTGGCATTTTTTATCTCTATAATTTGTATTTTTCTTTATACTTTTTTTCCAACTTACTTTGATGCGTTTCTAAATTAATTTCACGTCCTTGAATATAAGCTTGTGTCAATTTGTTGGTTCGCATATCCAAAGCATCACCCTCAGAAATAAATAATGTAGCATCTTTACCTTGTTCGAGTGTTCCGCAAAAGCTATCAATTCCTAAAATTTTAGCTGTATTTGATGTAATAAGTTGCAACGCCAGTTCTTTATCTAAACCATAAGCAACGCATGTTCCAGCTAGAAAAGGTAGGTTTCGAGTATTCATTCGTTCCATATTCCCACTATTTTCAAGAGCTACCAAAATACCCTTATCCGTTAACAATTTTGCCATTTTAAAAGGCAAATCAATATCATGATCATCATTTTCAGGCATATCGTGAACTCTTTTCAATAATACAGAAACATTGTTTTTTTGCAACAAATCTATTGTTTTGTAAGTTTCATAGCCGCCAACAATTGTGATTTTTTTAATTCCATTTTTTAGAGAAAGTTGTACAGCGTCAATAATTTGTTTTTCTTCATTAGCATGAATAAATAGTGTTTGAGTTCCGTCAAATAAACCTTTTGTAGATTCAAAAGCCAGATTTCTTTCTTTGGAAACATCCCCAAAATAAGCTTTTGCATTGGATAGAAAAATGGAAACCTCATCAACTTGTTTGATATAATCTTTATTGGCTTCTACAACGCCGGGTTCTGCCCACCAACCGCTTCTTTTAAAAGTAGAAGGGAAATTTAAATGTATGCCGTTACTTTCTTTTACAACAGCCTCTTGCCAGCTCCAAGCATCCAGTTGAACAACTGAAGAAGTTCCTGAAATTCTGCCACCACGAGGTACAATTTCTGCCAATAAAACACCATTTGGACGTACTGTTTCAATAACTTTCGACTCTGCGTTGTAGGCAATTAAACTTTTTACATGTGGATTGAAACTTCCAATTTCTTGTTCATCATCAGATGATTTTACAGCATCTATTTCAACCAATCCTAAAGTAGAATTTGGCGCAATAAATCCAGGATAAACATGTTTTCCTGTGGCATCAATTTTAATCTCATAGGCCGACATATCTATTCGAATTAAAGTAGCGTCGGCAACCAATTCAATTTTTCCATCCTTGAAACCTACAACTGCATTTTCAATTATTTTTCCATTTCCCAAATGTGCAGTAGCATTGCTAATTAACACAGATTTTGATTGTTTTTTTGCTGGAATTTGCTGTGCTTGCGTATTTATTGCTATCGTGAATATCAATAAAATTATATGTATTTTTTTCATCTTAATTTTGTTCTAAAGTATCGCAATGGTAATGTATTTTCTCTTTTTTCTTTGGCTCTTGCGTGGTCATTCCTTTGTTTTTTTCATTTAGTAATTGACCAATCAATTCACTTCTTTCTTTGGCAATAGCCACACGATTTTGTTCGTCTTTTTGAATATCAAAATAAACAACACCTTCAATTATTGTTTTTTCGGCTTTGGCATAAATAGACAATGGATTGTTATTCCAAAGCACCAAATCGGCATCTTTGCCCACTTTTACGCTTCCTACTTTATCATCAATATGCAGTAACTTGGCAGGATTTAAGGTTACAAATTTCCAAGCTTCTTCTTCGGAAACATTACTATATTTTACAGCTTTGGCCGCTTCTTGATTCAAACGACGCGACATTTCAGCATCGTCAGAATTATAGGCAACTACTACACCTAAATCATGCATAATTCCGCCGTTATATGGTATGGCATCGTTTACTTCAAATTTGTAAGCCCACCAATCTGAGAAAGTTGATGCTCCAACACCGTGTAGTTTCATTTTGTCGGCAACTTTGTATCCTTCTAAAATATGTGTAAAAGTATTCACTCGAAAATTGAATTTTTCAGCCACATTCATCATCATCAAAATTTCCGATTGTACATAAGAATGGCAAGTAATGAAGCGTTCTTTGTTTATAATTTCTAGAATGGTTTGCAATTCCAAATCTATTCTTGGCGCTTTATTTTTATCCTTTTTTGGATTTGAATTGTAAGTTTTCCAAGCATTTTCATATTCTTTGGCACGTTGAAAATAATCGGTAAATACCTGCTCTACTCCCATTCTAGTTTGTGGAAAACGAGTTGGATTGTCTATTCCCCAATTGGATTGTTTTACATTTTCGCCCAAAGCAAATTTGATGAATTTAGGTTGATTCTTATACAACATTTCATCCGGAGATTCACCCCATTTCCATTTCACAATGGCAGAACGACCACCAATTGGATTGGCGGAACCGTGCAACAATTGTGAAGTAGTAACACCTCCAGCCAAATCACGATAAATATTAATGTCTTCAGAATTCACGACATCTTGAATGGTGACTTCGGCACTTGAATTATGTCCGCCTTCATTTACACCGTTTGAAATGGCAATATGTGAATGTTCATCGATGATTCCTGAAGTTAAATGTTTGCCTTTTGCATCAACTGAAATTGCAGTAGCATCGGATAAATTTTTTCCGATAGAAGCAATTTTTCCGTTTTTAACCAATACATCAGTTTCAGTTAAAATACCCTCTTTTTCATTGGTCCAAACTGTCGCATTTTTGAATAAAATGGTTTGTTGGGTAAGTTTTGCATTGCTTCCATAAGCACGATTTGGAAAAGTAACTGGGAAAATTTTGTTTGGTTTCTCTACCGCTGCCGTATCTTTTACAATAACAAATGGTGCTGTTTTTTTTGCATTCCATTTGAATTCGTTTCCATTGGATAAAACAGCTTTGCCAGATAAATTTTCTATATTTTCTATAAATCCAGATAAGCGAGTGAAATTTGATTTTATGGTGTCCTTTGATTTCACTAAAACATTAATCCAATTGTTCGAAATAGCTAGTTTTGAATTTACTTTTTTGGAATCTGTAGTTGTAATTTCAGCTTTTGGCGATGCAATTTCTCCATCTATTTTCATCTTATAGGATTCATTTCCTATTGTAACATCATAATTTCCACGAATGTCTTTAACATTTATATCATTTACCACAAATTTATTTCCTTGAACCCAATTTTCATATAGTATTGTTTTTTCGTTGAAAATTTCTCCCGAAGTGATTATAAAATTGGCATAAGTTCCAACATTTAAACTTCCAATTTCTGAACTTCTTCCAATTAAAGAAGCGGGAATTGTAGTTAGAGATTCTAATGCTTTTGTTTTATCGAAACCAAATTTGATGGCTTTTAATAGATTGGTTCTAAAATCTTCAGTTTTCTTTAATTTATCGGTTGTCAATGCAAAAGTGATTCCGTTTTCAGATAATACTTTCAAATTGCTTGGTGCTTGATTCCAGAAACGCAAATCAGATAATTCCATTTGATTGGCTTGATACGGATCTGAAACATCATAAGCCTCAGGAAAATTGATAGGAATAATAAATTTTGAATTGGTTCTCTTGATTTCATCAATACGTTCAAATTCATTTCCAGAGCCTTTCAAAATATAATTCAAACCAAACTCTTTGGCAATTTTTGCTGCGCGCAAACTATTTAATTTATCTTCGGTTGCAAATATTTGAGGTAATTTTTCATTAGCAATTAAAGCTTCTAGAGAAGCATCTTTGGTTGGCGAGTTTCCTTTTTTGTACCAATCCAAATCGTAATAAACTTGACGAAGTAATGCCATCATTCCCATGAGTGAGCTAGGATATGATTGTTTAGAATTTAAACTTCGTGTAAAAGCATAATGATTTGAAGCTTTGGCAAGAATAACTCTAGATTTTGAATCAAAATTATTCAAAGCAATTAAGGTTCCAGTACCACGAGCTATACCGTCTTGCAAATGAGTTTCGATAACACCAAAACCAGCTTTTAGCAATTCATCTGCTTTAGTTTGGTCGTATTTGAAACTTTTTAAGCCTTCTGTTTCAGGTTTGATGTGTTCATTCCAATAAAATCCAACACGTTTGGTATCATACATTGGATTTCTATCAAAATTATTATCACTTTTTGGGTTTTCAATCCCAAAGTTTGAATAGATATCTATAAATGAAGGATAAATTGATTTGCCTTCCAAATTAATAATGATAGCATTTTTTGGAATAGCAACGTTTGCTCCAACCGAAATAACTTTCCCGTTTTGAATAAGCAATGTTCCTTTTTCTATAATTTGTGTGGGAGTAACAAAAATTTTAACGTTGGTTAATGCAGTAAAATTGTTGTTTTTGTTTTGAACACTTTCATTGTTTGGAAAGTATTCTTGAGCGGTAATTTTCGGAATAAAAAAACTCAAAAAGAGTAAGAAGATAGTTTTTTTCATTTGGTTTTAGTTAATTGTTATAAAAATATAAAAACAGATTACTTTACATTTTTAATTGTAAAAAATTTAACTTTTTTTTAGTAATTTCTGATATTTAATGACAAATTGTTCAATAAATTTGAATTGAAGTTATTAAAATTTATTGAATGAAAAAAAATGAAGTATACAATTTATATTCATACATTTATACATGACGAAATCATTTTAAATTAAAAAACCACGAATCGCTTCGTGGTTTTTGTATGTAAAATTTTTAAGATTGTTAAAATACAAAAATGGCTCTCTCACCCATCATTTCGTTCACTTGATCAGCCACTTCTTCAATAATTTCCTCATTGGTATGATTCATAATTACTTTATCAATGAATGCAACAATAGTTTCCATGTCTTCTTCAACTAAACCTCGCGTTGTAATTGCTGGTGTTCCTACACGAATTCCTGAAGTGACAAAAGGTGATTTATCATCAAAAGGAACCATATTTTTATTTACAGTGATTTCTGCTTTTACCAATGCATTTTCAGCTTCTTTACCAGAAATATTTTTGTTTCTCAAATCAATCAACATCATATGATTGTCGGTTCCTCCGGAAATTAAATTATATCCTCTTTTTACAAAAGCTTCCGCCATCGCTTTTGCATTTTTTTGAACTTGCATGGCATATCTGAAAAACTCATCGGTCAAAGCTTCACCAAATGCAATCGCTTTCGCTGCAATAATATGCTCCAATGGTCCGCCTTGATTTCCAGGGAAAACAGCCATATCCAAAACGTGAGACATCATTCTAATTTCTCCTTTTGGCGTTTTTAAACCCCAAGGATTTTCAAAATCTTTACCCATTAATATTAATCCACCACGTGGTCCACGCAATGTTTTATGTGTTGTTGTTGTAATAATATGACAGTGAGGCACTGGGTCGTTCATTAAACCTTTGGCAATTAAACCTGCTGGATGTGAAATATCTGCCAATAAAAGAGCACCAACAGAGTCGGCTATTTCTCTAAATCGTTTAAAATCCATATCACGAGAATAAGCAGATGCTCCCGCAATAATCATTTTGGGTTGTTCTTTGGTAGCAATTTCTTGGATTTTATCGTAATTCAAAATTCCTGTTTCTGGTTCAACACCATAAAAGGAGGGACTGTATAACTTTCCAGAAAAATTAACGGGTGAGCCGTGTGTTAAATGTCCACCGTGAGACAAATCGAATCCTAAAATTTTATCTCCTGGTTTTAAACAAGCTGCAAAAACTGCGGTATTGGCTTGTGATCCAGAATGTGGCTGTACATTGGCGTATTCAGCTCCAAATAATGATTTGGCCCTGTCAATGGCAATTTGCTCTATTACATCAACCACCTCACAACCACCATAATATCGCTTTCCAGGATAGCCTTCAGCATATTTATTAGTTAAAACTGAACCGGCAGCTTCCATAACTTGGTCGCTTACAAAGTTTTCTGAAGCTATCAATTCTAAACCGTGAATTTGTCTGTCTTGCTCTTCAAGAATAAGGTCAAATATTTGTTCGTCGCGTAACATATTTTTTATTTCATTAATTTCAATGCAAAAATACAAAAAAACGTTTGGTAAAATGATTGTTTATAATATATTTGATATCAATAATAAAATAATTAATAATATGCCCATTACAGCAAACAACCCAGACAGAAAATCTTGGTTAGATATAAATACAAATAGCGATTTTCCAATTCAAAATATTCCATTTGGTGTTTTTTTGACCAAAGAAAATATAGTAACCGTTGGAACAAGAATTGGCGATTATGCCATAGATTTAGGTGCTTTACAACAATTAAATTATTTTGAAGGAATCGAATTGACTGATGATGTTTTTATGCAAGACACGCTAAATGATTTTATTTCTGATGGAAAAAAAACATGGCGTTTGATCCGAAATCGAATCGCAGATATTTTTGATATTAATAATAATAAATTGAAAGAAAATAAAAAAGATAGAGATATTGTAATTTTTAAAATGGATGATGTCGAAATGCAACTTCCAGTATTTATTGGAGATTATACAGATTTCTTTTCCAGCAAAGAGCATGCAACCAATACAGGAACTATGTTTCGTGATCCAGAAAATGCATTGTTACCCAATTGGTTACACATTCCTGTAGGATATCATGGCAGAAGTTCTACCATTGTTCCATCTGGAATTCCTGTGCATAGACCAAACGGACAAACTTTGCCAGTTGGAGAAACACAACCAGTCTTTGGTCCGTCGAAAGCGG
>NZ_JANLVD010000230.1:0-3770 GCF_031363805.1 Flavobacterium sp.
GTAGAATTTACTCTATAGCCTACAGATATTATAGCGTCAAGATTATAAAAATCAATCTCTCTTGCTACTTCTCTTGTTCCTTCTTGCTGAACTGTTCGGATTTTCCGAACAGTTGCGTTTATTTCTAATTCTTTAGATTCATAAATATTTGATAAATGCTCACTAATAGTTGATTTAACTACTCCAAACAATTCAGCCATTGCTTTTTGCGAAAGCCAAACCGATTCATTTTCAAGTAAAACATCAACCCTAACTTCACCACTTGGTGCGGTATATAATATAAATTGTTTTAGGTTTTCGTCATATTATTTAAAGTTTCAAAAAACCAAGTTCGTAAACCATAGGTTGCAATTTTTCACTCAAGGTTTTATAAGCTTCTTCAAATGATTTAAAACTTACTGGTGCAAAATCGCCGCTTTCGTTTCTCTTTTTAAGGGCATTCCTGATTTGATACCAACCTACATCGGGACGATTTAATTTTAGCTAATCTCTAACTGCTAAAAAAGGTGGCACATAATGACCTTTATTCAACGCGTCTTGCACATAATGCATGAGTTGCGTAAACATAGCGTAACTAGAAAGTTTGGCGTTTTGTTTGGCTTCGAACCAAATTTCTTTGGTTTGAATATCGACAAGGTTTTTTTGGTATTCTTTGAGTCCAAGTGCTTTTATATAAGCATCTTTTACGTCTTCTTCGGAAGATGCTTTTTGTAATATTTGAAATAGACTCATGTTTTAGTTTGTGAATTATGAAATTGTGAATGAAACAAATATAGTGAATTTGAAAATCTTTGTCAAAGTTTAAAACTTTGACAAAGATTTTCACTCTTTATTTTTACTGTCAATAATTATTGTTACTGGTCCGTCGTTTACTAAAGATACTTTCATATCTGCACCAAATACACCTGTTTGGATTTTTTTGCCTAATTCTATTTCCAATTGTTTTACAAAACTTTCATATAACGGAATTGCAATTTCTGGTTTTGATGCTTTAATGTATGAAGGGCGATTTCCTTTTTTGGTTGATGCATGCAATGTAAATTGCGAAACCACGATAATATCACCAATTATATCTTTTACAGAAAGATTCATCACATCGTTTTCATCAGCAAAAATGCGAAGGTTTATTATTTTTGATGTTAGCCAATTGATATCTTCTTGATTGTCTGAGTCTTCAATTCCTACCAAAACCAGTAGTCCTTTTTGGATTTGGGCAACTGTTTTAGAATCGATTTCTACGGATGATGATAAAACTCTTTGAATTACTACTTTCAAATTAATTGTGAATTATATATTTTATTTGAAATTGATTATTGAAATTGCTATTGATTTTTGAAATTGCTATTGATTTTTGAATTTATTTATTTCTCGTTTCATCACTCGCAATTCTATCGTCATTATAAATATCCGTGCGGTAGGTTTCATCGTCGCCTTCTAGTATTTTTAGATAACTATTGTATCTGGACCAAGAAATTTCATCTTTTTCTAAAGCTTCTTTAATGGCACATTTAGGCTCGTCTTTGTGCAGGCAATTGTTAAACTTGCATTGATCCTTAAGTTTAAAAAATTCTGGAAAATAACCTGAAATTTCTGTTGGTTCCATATCTACAATTCCAAAACCTTTTATTCCTGGGGTGTCTATAATTTGCGCTCCAAAACTCAAATCATACATTTCTGCAAATGTTGTGGTGTGCTGTCCTTGCTTACTTTGCTCAGAAATTACTTTAGTTTTTAAGTGTAAACTTGGTTCCATGGCATTGACTAAAGTAGATTTTCCTACTCCCGAATGTCCAGAAAACATAGTTACTTTCCCTATCATTATTTCTTTTAACTCTTCTATTCCTTTTCCTTCGGTCGATGAAACCCGAAGACATTTGTATCCAATTTCTTGATAGATATATTGCATAAACAATTGTTCGTCGAGCATGGCTTCATCATAAGTATCTATTTTATTAAAAACTAAAATAGTTTCAATTCCGTAAGCCTCGGCGGTAACCAGAAAACGATCAATAAAATTGGTGGTTGTAGGCGGATTATTTATGGTAATTAACAAAAAAACATAATCTAGATTTGATGCGATAATGTGCATTTGATGCGATAAATTGACCGATTTTCTAACAATATAATTTTTCCTTTCGTGAATATTGGTAATGGTTCCTGTAACCACATCGGAATTTTCGTCTAAATCATAATCTACAATATCGCCAACGGCAATTGGGTTGGTACTTTTGATGCCTTTCATGCGGAATTTTCCTTTGATGCGACATTCCATAAAATCGCCTTGCAAAGATTTTACGGTGTACCAACTTCCTGTAGATTTATAAACGAGTCCTGTCATATTTTCATTTCAGATTTTACAAAAGTAAAAAAAAGAGTTTAATAAGACAGGTGTTTATTTACTTGTTTAATAAAAATAAAAAATCCAACTCTTCAAAGTTGGATTTTAATAATCAGTAAAGTAAATTGCTTATTTGGTATATGGAAAGTTTCTAGAAACTTTACGCATCATACTATCTACAATATCATCAGTTGATGACATTAAATTTTGGCTCATAGTTTTGTAAAATCTCCACAATAGTTCTCCATCTGCACCATTATTAAGTGTTAAAGTAAGAGAATCAGATCCTGTTTTCCCACCTAATCCTCCAAATAAAACGGCAGAAACTATAGCTCCTGCTTCAGTTTTAGTTTGTTCTGCCTCGTAGGTTCCACCCAATATTGCGTCAACACCTAATACTTTTGCGACTTCATCTTTTGTCATTTCATCCAGTTTATCTGAAATACCAGCTTTTTTAAGCAAAATATTTGTTTTTTCAACATCTTGAAATTCAACAGTGTAACTTTCTCTCTTTCTTAAAAGAAATGTATACATACTCGATTGAATAGACTTAGATCTTGAAATTTCTAATTCTTTGTTTGCTTCAGCATCAAAGTTTTTTGGTTGTTTTTTGTAACTTATTTTAACTTTAAACGGTAAAATTGCAATTACTTTATGAAGTTTTATTGTTTTGGACAGTTGTGGACTTTCAAAGATTTGTTTTTGAGAATAACTAAAGAGGTTTACTAATAAAATAAAGAAAAATAAGATTTTTTTCATGTTGGGGTTTTTTAAAATTCATGCAATAATACAAAAAAAATCTTAATGTTACTTGTTAATAATTTTTTCCTGATGGCTAATACTTTCTTGGTGAATGGCTTTATACAATTTTAAAACAAATTCTTCGCTTAATCCTTTCTGCTCACCTTCTAAAATCATTTTTCCTAAAATTTCATTCCAGCGTTTATTTTGTAATACCGCTACATTTTTTGATTTTTTTAGTGCGCCAATTTTTTCAGAAACTTGCATTCTGTGACCCAAAAGCTCTAATAATTTTGAATCGTAAATATCTATATTAGCACGAAGTTTAATCATTTCTGTATTGAAATCTTCTTCGTTTGTTGTCATTTTTTTGACTTTCAAATCTTCAAAAATTTGTTTTAAAACAGTTGGCGTTACTTGTTGTGCCGCATCGCTCCAAGCATTGTCAGGATCTGTATGGGTTTCTATTATTAAACCATCATAATTTAAATCGAGTGCTTGTTGAGACACTTCTTGAATCATATCACGACGGCCAGTAATATGCGAAGGATCAATAATTAAAGGTAAATCGGGAAATTTGCTTTGCAGTTCGATAGCAATTTGCCATTCGGGAATGTTTCTGTATTTTGTTTTTTCGTAAGTAGAAAAGCCACGGTGAATAACGCCTAATTTCTTTATTCCTGCGTTATAT
>NZ_JANLVD010000026.1:0-11635 GCF_031363805.1 Flavobacterium sp.
GTTTTTGAGCAAGAATATCAAACTTGTTTTTGGGAATAAAATCTACTAATTGTTTAAAAATCGGCTGACCGACAAACTTTTTTTCAATATCTTTGGAACTCATTACTTTTGTTTTTTGCAAACTACAAAGTATGAAAAAAAAGGGCTTACTGTGAAAAGTAGCCCTTTGTTGTGAAAAATATTAGTCGTTTAGTAGTGTTTTATTTTATAAAATTTAATGATTAAACCATAATCTGATTTTTTAGAATATCTTCCATTTTTTCACGTTCACGAATTAAATGTGCTTTACCATCTTTCCACAAAACTTCGGCGGGTTTGTAGCGTGAATTGTAATTGGAAGCCATGGAAAAGCAATAAGCACCAGCATTTTTGAAACATAGAATATCACCTTCCGTAATTTCTGCAATACGACGATTGTTGGCAAAAGTATCCGTTTCGCAAATATAACCAACAACGGTGTAAAAACGTTCTTTACCTTTTGGATTGGAAATATTGTCAATATGATGTTGTGCACCATAAAGCATAGGTCTTATTAAATGGTTAAAACCAGAATCGATTCCAGCAAAAACGGTTGAGGTAGTTTGCTTGATAACATTTACTTTAGCTAGAAAATGACCAGCTTCACTCACAATGAATTTCCCCGGTTCAAAAGTCAGTGTTAATTCACGCCCATATTCTTTTT
This sequence comes from Flavobacterium sp., assembly GCF_031363805.1. GTDB lineage: Bacteria > Bacteroidota > Bacteroidia > Flavobacteriales > Flavobacteriaceae > Flavobacterium. Next base: position 683 of record NZ_JANLVD010000026.1, read on the forward strand.
CAAAAGCATTGAAACGTTTGGTCAATTTTTTTCCTAATTCCTCAATGTTGGTTTCAATATCTCCTTTTTTATAAGGTACTTTAAAACCTGACCCAAAATCTATAAAATCAAGTTCTTTGAAATTTTTTGCAGCATCAAACAAAATTTCCGCTGCGTACAAGAAAACCTCTATATCAAGAATATCAGAACCGGTATGCATGTGAATTCCGTTGATGTGCATTCCAGTATTTTCTACAATACGCAGTATATGTGGAATTTGGTATATCGAAATACCAAATTTACTATCAATATGTCCCACCGAAATATTGGCGTTTCCGCCCGCCATTACATGTGGATTGATACGAATGCAAACAGGTGTTTTTGGATATTTTGTTCCAAAATGTTCTAATACAGAAAGATTATCAATATTTATTTGAACGCCCATTTCAGCTACTTCTTCTATCTCCTCAAATGAAACGCCATTTGGCGTATAAATAATGTGCTGTGATTCAAAACCGGCATGCAACCCAAGCATAACTTCCTGATAAGAAACCGTATCAATTCCCGAACCCATTTCCTTCAATAATTTCAAAACAGACACATTTGACAAAGCTTTTACGGCATAATTAATGCGTAATCTTTCCACTTTTGAAAAAGCAGCTGTTAAGCGATTGTATTGAGATTGAATTTTTTCGGCGTCATAAACATATAAAGGACTGCCAAATTGGGAAGCTAGTTGAAGTAAATCTTGTGATTGCATTGAATTTTTTTTAAAGTGCTAAAGTAATAAATTATTTTTTGTTAATCAATATTCAATTTTGTTTTAAAACTTTCATTGTTACGACTAATTCTAGCCCAGATTGAGCCGATATCCTTTTTATAAAAGCGTTTTTCAGCTTTTATAAAAAGATAAAGGCGAAAGCTGGAAATAGCTCCAAATAAAAAAATAAATTCATTTAATAATTTACTTGAAATTTACTATTTTTGTACCACTTAAAAAGTCAAAAAACGCATTATGGACATACACGAATACCAAGGAAAAGAAATATTAGCCAGTTATGGTGTAAAAACGCAACGTGGTTATGTTGCCAACAACCCTATTGAAGCTGTGGCAGCAGCCAAACAATTGACTGCCGAAACTGGAACTGGATGGCATGTTATCAAAGCGCAAGTGCACGCCGGTGGTCGTGGAAAAGGTGGTGGCGTAAAATTGGCTAAAAATTTGCAACAAGTGGAGGAATTGGCTGAGCAAATTATCGGAATGCAATTAATCACACCGCAAACCAGTGCCGAAGGTAAAAAAGTACACAAAGTTTTAGTTGCCGAAGATGTTTATTATCCTGGCGAAAGTGAAACTTCAGAATTTTATATGTCGGTTTTATTAAACAGAGCTACTGGACGAAATATGATCGTTTATTCTACTGAAGGTGGAATGGATATTGAAGAAGTTGCAGAACACACACCGCATTTAATTTTTAATGAAGAAATTGATCCATCTGTTGGTTTGCAAGGTTTTCAAGCCAGAAGAATAGCTTTCAATTTAGGACTTTCTGGAAATGCTTTCAAAGAAATGGTTCAGTTCATTGACGCTTTATACAAAGCTTATGTAGGTTCTGATGCTACTATGTTTGAAATCAATCCAGTGTTGAAAACATCTGACAATAAAATTATTGCTGTTGATGCCAAAGTAAATTTGGATGACAATGCCTTATATCGTCACCCAAAATTAGCCGAAATGCGTGATGTTCGCGAAGAAAATGCTATTGAAGTTGAAGCCAAAGAAGCAGGATTGAATTATGTAGATCTTGATGGAACCGTTGGATGCATGGTGAATGGTGCTGGACTGGCAATGGCAACTATGGATTTAATAAAATATGCAGGATTTGAACCAGCTAACTTTTTGGATGTTGGTGGAACTGCCGATGCAAAACGTGTAGAATTGGCTTTTAGAATCATTCTTAAAGATCCCAATGTAAAAGCAATTTTGATTAATATTTTTGGTGGAATCGTACGTTGCGACCGTGTGGCGCAAGGTGTGGTTGATGCTTATAAAAATATGGGTGATGCCATTAAAGTACCAATTATTGTTCGTTTGCAAGGAACAAACGCTGAAATTGCTAAAGAATTAATTGATAATTCTGGAATGCCAATTTTATCTGCAGTTCAGTTTCAAGAAGCGGCAGATCAAGTTCAAGCCGCTTTGTCATAATAGAATTAAAATATTTATATAGAAAATCCCGTTTTATTTTTATAATGAGACGGGATTTTTGGTATTTATGTAATTCAGAAATATTTTATTCAACCATTTCCTGAATAGCATCAGATTCGTAAATTGTATAACCTTCTGTATTTTTCTGCGCTATTTCGAAAAGCGCTCTGGCTACATTTTTGCTTTCAATGGGCTTGTATTTTTTTAGATTTCCAATGAATAGAAAGCCAAATATTTTCGTAAAAAAACCTCCTATTTTTTCACCCAATCTGAATTCTTTTCGTTCGCCTAATAATAATGATGGTCTTAATATTGAAATACTTTCAAAATTCATTTTTTTTAAAAAACTTTCTACTTCCGCTTTCGTTTTTAAATAAAAATTCCCTGTCGACTCTGTTGCACCTAATGATGAAATAATTAAAAATTGCTTCACCTTGTTTTTTAAAGCCATTTCAGCAAATTGTGTTGGATATTCAAAATCGACTTTTCTAAAAGCTTCTTTGCTGCCCGCAGTTTTTATAGTCGTTCCAATGGTACAGAAAAAGGCATCGCCTTTTACCAACTCTTGGTAGGTTGTTGGATTATCAAAATTGATAATATGCTGAACAAATTTAGGATTATTAATTCCAGAATCTCTTTTCACAAAAGCAATCACTTTTTCGTATTGATTACTTTCCAAAAGAAGGTTCACCAATTCAGAGCCAATTAGTCCAGTGCTACCAGTAATAAGTGCGGTTTTCATTGCTTATGATTTCTTTTTGTTTCCATTATTGAACTTTACTTTTTCGATAACTTGTAGTTTTGATGTACGTGTAGCATGTTGAGATTTTGATTTAACTGCTTCACTTACTGTTATTAATCTTGAATTCTGATTTGTATTATATAATATTCTTCTTTTTCTCAAAGGATAATCATTAATCAAAACTTTAGGAGAAAGGTTGAGTTTAATTGTTAAATTACGAATCATTTCGACAGTTAGTTTTCTACGTTTATTTAAAATTGCAGATACAGTACTTTCTCCACCAATTGAATCAATCATATCAATTCCTTTTAAATTTAGTTCTTCCATTCTAATTTTAATAGCTTCGATTGGATCTGGAGCCTCAATTGAGAAATGTTTATTTTCGTATTCATCTATGAGTATTGCAAGAACTTCTGCTTCATCACCTTCTAATGTTCCAATGGATGAATCAAAAAGAATTTCAAATCTTTTTAAAGCTTCATCATAATCAGATTCTGTTTTTATTGGAGATATATTCATATTAAATTGTTTTAAATTATATTCGCATCAATTTTATCATATTCAGAATGTGATCCAATGAATCTAATAAAAATCCATTGTCTTTCAAAATTAAATTTCACTACAAGCCTATGAGAATTCCCACTTATATTAAAAACGATCCTTTGATTTTTTAAAATACTAGCATTAGCGTAATTTCGTTTTACTTCATTTGGTGTTTTCCAATTTGCATTTAATGCCGTATCGTAACAAGTTTTTAGATATTGTTCAGTTTCTGCATGATGTTGCCAATAATCTCTCAATGTTCCCTTGCTAAATATTCTTGTCATTAATATAGATTATTAGTAAAGATATAAAAAATTCGCAAATTGCGAAGTTTTTGAAAATAATTAAATTATTCCCTACTAAGATTTCTTTTTATTTCCATTATTAAACTTTACTTTTTCAATAATTTGTAATTTTGGAGCTGGTTTTTTATTATTAGACATTGGTTTTTTCTTAAAATCTGTAGTTTTTGGTTTGAACTCAGTTTTGGGTTTTTCGAAAGTTTTTTTTGGAATTTCGCCCCTGTGCTTGTCTAAAACATCGTTTGGATTTTTAGGGTTTTCTTTGGTTCCACGCAAGTGAATAACCAATCCGTTCAGGAAATTTCGTAAAATTTGATCGCCACATTCTACATAATTTTCATGATTTTCAGCACGAAAAAAAGCACCAATTTCAGATTTTGTAATTCTAAAATCAACCAATTCTAGAATTTCTACTATTTGATCATCGCGCAACATTAGGGCTACGCGCAATTTTTTGAAAATATCGTTATTTGTCATTTTATTTTAATTCAAATTATTTTGGTAAAGATAAATATTAAACACATTACTATATTTATTGTGGATCATTAAATTTCAGATTTAGATTTGTTTATATTTGCATCACTTTTATAAATTAAAAATAGTATCACAAATGACGCGTATTGAAGTTTTAAATGCCATAATTAAAAAAAATAATGTTAAGAATTATCTCGAAATTGGAGTCAATCGTGGCAAATGTCTTTTTAATATCAAAGGACCAAAAAAACGATTTGCAGTAGATCCTTTTTTTAATTTTAATTTGTGGAAAAAAGTAAAAGCATGCGTTAAAAATGCAGACAATTTTAAAAATGATTATTTTGAAGTTACAAGCGATGATTTTTTTAAAAGTAATCAAAAGTTATTAGAAAAAAATATCTTGGATCTTACATTTATTGATGGACTTCATACCTACAAACAATCATTAAACGATACTTTAAATACTTTAAAATATCTAGATAAAAATGGGATAATTGTGTTGCACGATTGTAATCCGCTAGACGAATTGGCTGCCTATCCTTCCGAATCAATAGATGTGGCGCGTGCAACATTTAAAGATCATAAAGATTGGAAAAATATTTGGAATGGCGATGTTTGGAAAACCATAGTTCATATCAGAAAAAATCACCCAGAACTTTCTGCTTTTGTATTGAATAGTGACCACGGATTGGGATTTGTTTATAAAAAAACGCGTGAAAATCTGCCAGAAGTTTTTAATTCATTTACAGATATAGAAAGTTTAGACTATGCTTTTTTGGATAAAAATAGAAATGAATTGTTAGACTTAAAACCCGTTTCCTATTTTGAAGATTTTTTGAAGAATATTTAGCGTAAACATTGACTTTTTAGAACACAGATTTGAGAAATTTTATAAATTAATAAAATTTCTCAAATCTGTGTTCTAAAATTTAGTTTCATAAGTTTAATAACTTTTATTTAAGATTGAAATCAACTTTTTCAAATCTGATTTTCTGTGATTTGCAGTAATTACAATTCTATTTAAATATCCCAGATCGTTAGGATACTTAAAATTGGTAATTATAATGTTATTCTCCTTCAAGATTTCATTTATTTTTTCTTGCTTCGGATAAATAATTGGATAATTTAAATCGAAATCTATTGACGGATTTTTTTTCAAATGCGTATGAATAAAGTTCAGATTTTGTCTGAGTTTTTCAAATTGTTTCAAATAAATACTTACCGCATCAGGAATTGTTTGCGCAAAAGCAGGATTCATTCCTGCTGCAGAAACATAATTTGGTAAATATTTTATACTATTAATAAAGTCCAAATTTCCGGCAATAACGCCACCTGTAATTCCGTAAGCTTTCCCTAGCGAAGAAATCATAATTTTGTTTTTGATATTTAAATTCGAAATTCCTCCATACAAACCGCAACCATTTTTACCTAAAATTCCAAATGAATGCGATTCGTCAATAAGTAAAGTAATTTCTTTTTGATTGGAAATTTCATCAATAAATGATAGATTAATAAGTTTTATTTCTGAAGTTGGTACTGCATCAGTCAAAATAGTTATTTTTTCTTTTTTGGAATCTAACAATCTTGGGTGAAGTTTACCATTTACTAAAATCGGAAAACTTCCTTTTGTTTGAATGGCATTGTGATGGTTTGGCAAATGGAAGAAAATATTATTATCTGTGATGAGTTGCTCAATTACTAATTTGCCAGCCAACGTTCCAGAGGAAACGGTTAAAGCTGCTGGAGATTGAATATAATTTGCAAGATATTTTTCCACATTTTCATAAGCCGATAATTGGATGTTGGCATTTCTGGAGCTTCCATAGGAAGTGCCCCATTTATTAATATTTTGAATTAATATTTTTTGGAATGCTTTGTTCGATGGCAATCCTAAATAGGATGTACCTCCAAAATATAAAAAATCTTGATTTTCAATTTTAATTATTCTATCAGGAAATTGCTCGACAATCATTGTTTATAAAAGTGTAACACCAGTTCCATTTAATTCAGAATAGGTAATTTTTCCATCGGTAATTTTTACGCCAGTGGCAATGTCTTCTGCTAGGAGTAAGGCACCATCCATATCGACATAATCAAGTTGTGGCAAAAGATGCGCAATGGCAGAAATTCCTACCGTAGATTCAGTCATACAACCCACCATAGTTTTTAAGCCCAGTTTTTTAGCGTGTTCGATCATTCTTTTTCCGGGAGTAAGTCCGCCACATTTTACCAGTTTTACATTTACACCATGAAAATGGTTATGACATTTGGCAACATCTTCTTCAATTATACAACTTTCATCAGCAATAATTGGCAAAACGGAATGTTTGTAAACTTCTTTGTGCGCTTGCCAATCATCGGCTTTCATGGGTTGTTCGATAAATTCGACGCCTAATTTTTTAAGTGCAAGAGCGTTATTTATGGTTTCCTCGACACTCCAAGCGCAGTTTGCATCAATTCTAAAAATAGCGTTTGTGTGTTTTCGAAGTGCTGTAACTATTGCAATATCTTCTTTGGTACCCAACTTAATTTTGTAAATTGGCCAAGGTAATTCTTGCATTTTGGCTACCATTTTTTCGATAGATGCAATACCAATTGTATAATCTGTCATTGGAATTCTATCTATCGAATAATTCCAAAGCTCGTATAATTTCTTGCCTTTTTTTCGGGCGTATAAATCGGTATAAGCCAAATCCAATGCACATAAGGCAAACATATTTTCTTTTAAAAATGGATATATTTTGCTCCAAAATACTTCTGGCGTTTCATTATCGGTTTTTTCAATAACATTTCTAATGTTGTCCAAATCATGCATCATCATTGGAACAGTAATATTGTAATACGGATTTGAAGTTGCTTCGCCAAAACCTGAAAAGCCCTCACTATGCAATTCCACAATTAACGATGGTTGCACATCGATGGATTCTCTGGAAATCGTGAAAGTATGTTTTAGTTTGAGCGTGTATTCTTTAAGTATTAGTTTCATTGGTTGGTTTTAAACTTTATAAATGTATTCAACTTTTTAGTTAAATAAAAATTAATTTTAAATAGCATCAAAAATTTGTCTTATAAGTTTAAAATAATATTTTTGTCAAAATTTTAATTGATGAAAAGCAGAGCTTCAAGAATTAGTTTATTGTCGGAAATGATTGAATTTGCCATTGTTGACGGACAATTGCATGACAAAGAATATGATTTTTTGTATTTGCTTTCCAAGGAATTGGAAATTGAGAAACCTGCTTTTATGGATTTATTCAGAAAAAGAGATTCTTTTTTACCTATAAAAGAAGAGTTTTTCAGAATTCTACATTTTTATAAATTGGCATTATTAATGTATTGCGATAATGTTTTGCATGAAAGAGAAGACAAATCGATTCATGAAATTGGGTTAAAAATGGGCTTGAATCCAAAAGCTATGGATAGGGTTTTGGATTTAATGCAATGTTCGCCCAATCATATTGTGGCTCCAGAGAAAGTAATTTGTGCGTTTCAGGAGCAGCATAATTAGATAATTGTCACTTCAAAATCTTTACAAATTCTCAACTTTACATAAAATTCTTTTTTGCTAGGGCACCCAAAGTAGCAAAGTAAGCTTGGTGAGAAGCAGAGTAAGCTTGGTGAGAAGCAGAGTAAGCTTCGTGAGAAGTAGAGTAAGCTTCGTGAGAAGCAGAGTAAGCTTCATGAGAAGCAGAGTAGGCTCCATGAGAAGCAAAGTAGGGTTCATGAGAAGCAAAGTAGATTGCCAGAGTATTGGGTAAAACGTTACTATTTATTTGAAATAATAGTTAAATTATTGTAAAAATATTCCTGTTTATAATTAATATTTGATTTATAATTATATTTTTGGAATTCTAAACTAACAATAATTATTATGGCAAAAGGATTCACATTGCGATTGGAGGAGTATGTACCGACTGGTACTTTTTTGAAAACTAGTTTTACTAGAGATAGGGCTACATTGGCTACCCGATTTACTGAATTTACAACAGAATATGAGGCTGTATTTATTGCGCAACTTACAAAGGTTACTAAACTAGAGCAGACTTTAAAGTTGACTGAGAAGCAAAAAAAGGTTACTGAAACCTTATATGAAAAAGCAGACTTGGTGAATAAAGAGTTTAACTTTTTGTCGTTTTATTTTAAACGGGCTGGTCTTGATAGTGGTATATTGACCGCTGTAAAAAAAGATTTAGACTCAAAAAATATTGAAGGTGCTTGCTTTAAAATGGAAGGTTTAATGCAATATGTGGCTGAAAACGAAACTGTTTTGATAAGTAAAGGTATGGCTGCTGGATTTGTAGCTACGCTAGAAGCAGATGTAGAAGATTTGTCTGCTAAAAATGAATTGCAAAATGAGGTTATGAATATTAAAGGGCAATTGCATAGGGATAATGCCAGTGAGTATAAAAAATTATATGCTTATATTTCTACTATTGCGGTAGCAGGAAAAATTATGTATGATGGCGATGGAAAAGCTGGTGAGTATACTTTGAGCAAAGTGCTATCTAGAATGCGTATTATAAAATCGGGTAAAGTACCACCGAGTGAGTAATTAATTTTTTGTTGTTAAGCCTGCTGAGAAGCGGGCTTTTTTTGTGGTATTCATTTATGGTTTATGAAATTACAATATTGCTGATATAAAGATCATTTTATAACCCGATAAGAAATAATTTCACCTTGAATGTTAAAACAAATCTTTAATATTTATATCAAGTGCTTTGGCTATTTTGAAGATTGTAGTTAACGAAGTGCTGATTTCGGCTCTTTCAATTCGGCCTATTTGGTTTATGGGAATGTCGGCATCATTTGCCAACATTTCCTGAGAAAGATTTTTTTCAAGTCGAATTTTTTTCAATTTTTCTCCAAATTCTTTTACCAATATTTTTTCATCATTTTTCACCATGTGAAATTCAATAAATGATAAAGTTTATATAAACACAAATTTGTGTTATTGGTATTTATTTCTATCTTTGATTTTTTAAATAAATAAAATATCATTAAAATTAATGAGTTGAATATCAAATTAAAATTTATATTTTTGGCAAGAATTAACAACAAACAAAACGAAACAAAATTATACTCTTGAACCCCTTCTTCGTTAAAAATCATACTACTATGTCGAATATTTCCAAGCGTAAATTTACTTTACTCACATTACTATTGTCTACCTTTTGCGTATTTTCTCAAGATATTCTTTGGGAAAAAAGCTATGGTGGGAAGCAAGCCGATTATTTGATGGATGCTATTCCCACTCCTGATTATGGGTTTATATTGGCTGGAAGTTCGCTTTCGGACAAGTCTGGCAACAAATCTGAAAATGGCATGGGCGATTTGGATTATTGGATTTGGAAAATGAATGAAAAAGGCGATTTGGACTGGCAAAAAAGTTTTGGCGGTTCAGGGTCGGATTTTTTGCAAAGCATCAAAACTACCAGCGATGGCGGTTTTATTTTGGCAGGAACATCTAATTCATCTAACGTAAATACAACTGAAACTTCCAGAAATGATAAAAAAGAAGCCTGTCGTGGTGGCGATGATTTTTGGATTATAAAACTAGATGCCAAAGGCAACGAGATGTGGCAAAAAACAATTGGTGGTATGGGGCAGGAGAAATTGCAAAGTATTGTAAGAACATTGGATGGCGGTTATGTTATTGCGGGGAGTTCGTCCTCCGAATCCTCCCCCAACCCCTCCGAAGGAGGGGAGAAAGGAAGTTCTGCTCAGGGCGGGGAAAATGAAAGTTTGACCAAAACTGGCGATAAAGAATTATCTGATAAAACGGCTCCGAATTATGGGAATATGGATTATTGGATGGTCAAATTGGATTCCAAAGGAAACATACAATTCCAAAAAACCTTTGGTGGGAAATATGAAGATGAACTTAAAAGTATTGAGCAAACCAAAGACGGTGGCTATATTTTGGGTGGTTATTCCAACTCACCATCGTCTGCTACTTCCAAAATAGGAACAGAAAATAGTGGCAACAAGACACAAGATAATATTGGCGTGGGCGATTTTTGGGTTTTAAAACTGGACAAAGACGGTGAAATAACATGGCAAAAAACTCTGGGTGGCGACCAAGACGATAATTTGTATGTGGTACACCAAACTTATGATGGCAATTATATTTTGGGTGGCAACTCCAACTCGAATGCTACCAACCAGAAAAGCAAAAGCAATGAAAACGGTACCGATTTTTGGGTTATCAAACTCGATACTCAGGGCGAAACCATATGGCAGGAAACTTATAATATTGGCAAAGTAGATGTATTGACTTCATTGATTGAAAATGATGATCATAGTGTATTGTTGGGAGGGTTTGCGCAGAGCGAATCCTCAACCCAGCCCTCTCCAATGGAGAGGGAGCGAGTTGATAAAAAAGAAATCAACGATTATGTGGCGATAAAGATTACTGAAAGAGGCGAAGAAACTTGGCGACAATCTGTAGGTAGTAAGGGCGAGGATTTATTAAAAAAGGCTATTGAAACCCGCGATGGTGGTTATTTACTAGCAGGAACTTCTAAAGGGGAAAAGTCCAGAGATAAAGACAGTGGTATTGGAAGCAACGATTTTTGGGTAGTAAAACTCAAAGACAACAGTAAACCTGAAAACCCAAAATTAAGTATTGAAGCTTTGCCCAATCCTGTCATCACCTTTACCAATATTATTGTAGGCTATGATTTTACAGATGGTTTTGCGAGTGT
>NZ_JANLVD010000265.1:0-1515 GCF_031363805.1 Flavobacterium sp.
TGTGTTGAGATTTTTGGCTCTATTTGGATTATCATTGGTATTGAATTTGTTTGCGTTTAGCATCCAGTTTTGTACTGCTGCTGTCCAATTGACCATTGCGGTTTTACCACCAACTAGCCATCCGTTGCTTGAGAAATAATTGAAGAATTTTTGTGCTTCGAGTTCCGGAAATTTTTGTTCGAGAAAATACGCATTGACTTCCTGGTTTGTCGGAGTTGAAATATTCTTCTTTTTTTCGCGCAACTTTTTTTCTTCTTCTTTTTTTTCTTCGGGTAATAAATTATCAATTTTAAAATTTTGTGGTTGCTCACCCAAGTTTAAATCATTTGAAATGTTTGTTTTGTTTATATAGTTTATAGAAGGTACTAGTGCTTGTTCAGTGCCTGTCCCAGTACTTGTTTCTCGCTTGTTCAGAACCTGTTCATTATTTGCTAAATTTTTTTCGGTGTTGCTTACTCTTTTTTGAACGGGTTTTAAGTCTTCTGAAAAATTGAAAAGTATTACCATACTACCTTTAAAAGGATTGAATGATGGTTCGTATTTTATGTATCCTTTGTCATTTAATTCTCTCATGCATTTGTGATACGTTGCTTTGGAACAAATTTTACTTATACGCATCACTTCATCTCTGGTTATGCTAATTGGATTTTGAAAACGGTTCACATTCCAAAACTGAAACAGTGCAATATATAAACTGATATGAGTTGGGTTGAGGTTTCGGTCTTGGACTATGCGGTCGAAGAATCCGGTTAAATGTTTTATGTAATTCATTTTGTTTTAGGTGCTAAGGTTTAAAATTGTAAAAGTTGAGAGGTACTAGGATTTACTTCTCGATACAATCCCACGACAAATGGGATTACTCGAAGTAATGAAAGGAAAGGTTACTTAGTGTCTCGTAATGATATATTATTTGAAAAGATTTGGAATCGCTTTAACTTTATTATGCTCTAATAATTTATCGATGTCTTGATTTGCATAATAGATAATACCGCCTATTTTGGTATAAGAAAGGGTTCCATTAATACGTAGATTTTGGAGTGTTCCAGTGGAAATATTTAACAGCTTACGGACTTCATTGGATTTTAACCACTGCTTTGTGAGTTGTGTTTTTGATTGGATGATTTCTTTTAAATCATTTAGTAAAAGTGAACGAAATTCGTTCAAATCCTCACGAGTAATAACTTCGATTGCCATAATATAATTGTTTTTAAATTAGTACAGCAAATTGAATTGTTTTTTGGATATCAAAACAGTTACTGGGGTTACGCAACCCCTAACAAAGTATAGTAAAATATACCATTTAGAAGATTACATTTTTTATTTACATTACAGTTGTTATGATTTTTATTGTTTTATGACTAAATTTGCTAAATGAAGAAAAATTAGAGGTTATTCCTCTTTACATTATATTAGCGAAAGTTATTTAGGGCATCAGAAAACGACCAAATTCTTATACACAGCCTATGAATAAACTGTTCGCCTACGCAATGCGTGGGCTCGGTTTATCGTGGCTGT
>NZ_JANLVD010000266.1:0-1510 GCF_031363805.1 Flavobacterium sp.
AAAATCTGTTGGATTGGTATAAATAATTAAATCTTTACGATTGAAAGCCGTAGCAATTTGCTCATAAGTGACTTCTTCCAATTGTTTTATTTTTACAGCATCGGGCGAATAAAAAACTACGGCAATATCTGCAAATTCAAGTGCTCCTTCATATTCTTTTAGAAATTCTGCGTTCAAACTGCTGTAAGTGTGCAATTCTAAGCAAGCTACTAATTTTCTGTTTGGAAATTGTTCTTTCACCGCTTTTGTAGTTGCTGCAACTTTACTTGGCGAATGCGCAAAATCTTTGTAAGCTACTTTGGTTTTGCTTTCGGCAATTTTTTCTAATCGTTTGCTTGCTCCTTTAAAACTAGCGATTGCTTCATAAAAATCTGCTTGATCCACACCCATATTCTGGCAAAACCATTTGGCACCAGCCAGATTATTTAGATTATGTCCACCAAAAACTTCAATTGGCATATTCCCTTCTGGTGTTTCTAAAAGTGTAATTCCGTTTTCAACTTTATAATTTGGCGTTGCATAAGGTAACTTTCTTATTGGATTTGTAGCAGCTTGGGCAACACGTTTTACTTCCGAATCGTCTTCATTGTAAACTAAAATTCCGCCATTTGTAATTTTTTGAATGAAAATTTCGAATTGTTCTACATAATTTTCATAGGTTGGAAATACATTGATATGATCCCAAGCTATTCCAGAAATTAAAGCAATATTGGGTTGGTACAAATGAAATTTTGGACGACGGTCAATTGGTGACGACAAATACTCATCGCCTTCAAGCACAATAAAATCGTTTTTCTCGGTAAGATGCACCATGGTGTCGAAACCTTCCAATTGCGCACCAACCATATAATCGACTTCGATATTGTGATAATGCATAACATGTAAAATCATTGAAGTTATGGTTGTTTTTCCGTGGGAACCACCAATGACAACTCGCGTTTTATTTTTGGATTGTTCATACAAAAATTCTGGATACGAATATATTTTTAAACCTAATTCCTGAGCTTTTAACAATTCTGGATTATCAGCTTTGGCGTGCATTCCTAGAATTACTGCTTCAATAGCTGAAGTGATTTTTTCAGGAAACCAACCCAATTCGGCTGGAAGAATTCCTTTTTTGTCTAGGCGCGATTTTGATGGTTCAAAAATAGCATCATCGCTTCCCGTTACTTGGTAACCTTTGTTATGCAATGCCAATGCTAAATTGTGCATTGCGCTTCCGCCGATGGCGATGAAATGTGTTCTCATTTATGTGTTTATTCGGTTATGCATTTATTTGTTGAAAAAGCAGTTTATTTGTTTCTATTATCTGATTCTTGTTGTAAGGCTTTTGCTTTTTCTGACAAATTCATTTTATTTTTGTACAAATCAATCAATTTTTTAAAGGCTGTTTTGGAATGTGTGATTTCAATTCCTTGCTTGTAAAAAATTTCGGCTTGTTTGTATCGTTTAAAATATTCTTCGATATAACCTTTTGCCATCACGCCATCTATTTTTGAAATATTCATCA
>NZ_JANLVD010000006.1:0-7792 GCF_031363805.1 Flavobacterium sp.
TTGTGACTGCATAGATGTAAATGTTAAAAACAGGCTTGTCAATATAATTATTTTTCTCATTTTTTTAGTTTTGCGCTTTGTCTTTAGATGGAATGTAATCAAGAATTAATCGTTGGTTTGCATTTAAATATTTATTTGCAACATCTTTAATTTCCTCTCTTGTAATAGATCTGTAAATATCGGCTTCGGTATTAATTAAATTTACATCGCCGTAAAGCATGTAGTAAGTTGCCAAGTTTGATGCGACACCTTCAATAGTTGCATTATTATCTACAAATTGGTTTTCATATTTATTTTGGAGTTTTTGAAAATCCTTTTCAGAAATTAATTCAGTTTGCAATTTTACAATTTCTTCATCAACTTCTTTCAATAAATCTGTCATCGTATTTTTTCCCAACGGCAATCCATATAATATGTATAAACCATGATCTTCTTGAGAATAATTAAAAGCACCTATTTGTAATGCCATTTTTTTATCGTCTACCACTTTTTTATATAATTTAGAACTTTTACCATCGCTCAAATAAGTAGAAATCAAATCAAGCACTCTAGCTTCACGAGTTTTCATTGATGGCGTTCTATAAGATGCCACCATCATTGGAATTTGAATATTTGAATCTTGATAAGTTGCTTTCAATGTTTGAGAAATTGGTTCTTCTACGAAAGTTTCTCTTTTAATATCTGCACCACGTTTAATTCCTCCAAAATATTGTTGTACCCATTTGGTAGCGTTGGCAAACTCAAAATCGCCTGCTACAACCAAAACAGCATTGTTTGGCACATAATATTTGGCATTAAAATCTTGAAATTCTTTTAAAGTTGCGGCATCAAGATGTTCCATGGAACCAATAGTTGCCCAACGGTAAGGATGCTTTACAAACATGTTCTTTTTAACTTCTGCCAGAAGATTTCCGTAAGGCTGATTGTCAACACGAAGTCTTTTCTCTTCTTTAACAACTTCATTTTGAGTATCGACTCCAATTTTATTGATAACAGGATGCATCAATCTTTCAGATTCCATCCACAATCCTAGTTCTAAGTTGTTTGAAGGAAATACTTCGTAATAATAAGTTCTATCATCGGAAGTATTGGCATTGTTAACACCACCATTTGCGGTGACAATTTTAAACCATTCGCCCCGAGCGATATTTTTTGTGCCTTCGAACAATAAATGTTCAAAAAAATGAGCAAAACCAGTACGATTTGGAGTCTCATCTTTTGAACCTACATGGTACATCACAGAAGTGATGACCACTGGAGCAGATTTGTCCTGATGCAAAATAACGTGCATTCCGTTGTCTAGTTTGTATTCCTGAAACTCAACATTTTGAGCAGTCGCAGTTCCGCCAAGCAGAAATAATGAACTTATTGCCATTAACGATTTTTTCATATTAATTAGTAATTTGTTTTCAATTAGTATTTTATTTAAATAATTGTTACGCCAAATATACTTTATTTTCATATTTCTATAAATCATTTAACCATTTTTTATAAAATGTTGTAGAATTCAACCAGAATAATTTTTTTTAGACTCAAGTTGCGGATATGAAAAATAATTGTATATTTGCACACTTAAAAAATTAATTAAACATCATTGTTATGTACGCAATCGTAGAGATAGCAGGGCAACAATTTAAAGTAAGCAAAGACTTAAAGGTTTATGTTCACCGTTTATCTGATGAAGAAGGTTCAAAAATTTCTTTTGAAAAAGTTCTTTTATTGGATGATAATGGCACAATCACTTTAGGCGCCCCAGCTATAGAAGGTGCTTCTGTAGAAGCCAAAGTGTTACAACACTTAAAAGGAGATAAAGTAATCGTTTTCAAGAAGAAAAGAAGAAAAGGTTATAAAAAGAGAAACGGTCACAGACAGTATCTTACTCAAATTGTAATTGAAAGCATATTGGCTACAGGCGGTAAAAAATCTGCTCCAAAAGCGGAAAAAGCTGTTGAAGTAAAAGCGCCAAAAGCAGAAAAAATTGTGGAAGCGAAAGCAGAAACTAAAGCTCCAAAAGCTAAAGTAGCAAAAGCTGATGATTTGAAAATCATTGAAGGTATTGGACCAAAAGCTGCTGAAGTATTGGTAGCTGCAGGAATTGATACATTTGCAAAATTAGCTAAAGCTAAAGTAGCAAAAATCAATGAAATTTTAGATGGTGCTGAAGCTAAAGTTCAACATTTAGATCCAACTACTTGGGCACAACAAGCACAACTTGCTGCCGATGGTAAAATGGACGAATTAAAGAAATTGCAAGATGAATTAAACAACGGTAAAGCTGTTTAATTAATTATTAACTTATAAAACCAAAACGTCATGGCTCACAAGAAAGGTGTCGGTAGTTCGAAAAATGGTAGAGAATCAGAATCAAAACGTTTAGGCGTTAAGATTTATGGTGGTCAAGCTGCAATAGCTGGAAATATCATTGTTAGACAAAGAGGTTCTAAACACAACCCAGGAGAAAACGTTTACATGTCTAAAGATCACACTTTGCATGCAAGAGTTCCTGGAGTAGTGAAATTTCAGAAAAAAGGTGAAAACAAATCTTATGTCTCTGTAATTGCTTTTGAAGCTTAGTCTATACTAACTTATAGTTTACAAAACGCCCAAGTAATTGGGCGTTTTTTTGTTTAACACAAATTTCACAAATTTTTTAAGACTCAAATTTGTGATAATTCGAGAAATTCGTGTTTATTTAATACCTTTGTATTCAATTATTTTTTATGAGCAAAATTAGAATTACCAAGCAATTTAGTTTCGAAACTGGTCACGCCTTATATGGTTATGATGGTAAATGTAAAAATGTTCACGGACACAGTTATAAACTTTCGGTAACTGTTATTGGCACGCCCATATCTGATAGAAACAATGTAAAATTTGGTATGGTAATCGATTTTTCTGACTTAAAAAAAATAGTCAAAGAAGATATTGTCGATGTTTTTGACCATGCCACGGTTTTTAATGGCACAACCCCACACGTAGAATTAGCAAACGAACTCAAATCACGCGGACATGAAGTAATTCTTGTAGATTATCAACCCACTAGCGAAAACATGGTGATAGATTTTTCTGAAAAAATAAAAAAGAGATTGCCAGAAAACATTCAATTGTATTCTTTGCGATTGCAGGAAACAGAGACCTCTTTTGCAGAATGGTTTGCGGAGGATAATTAATAAAAAAAGACTGCTTTTCAGCAGTCTTTTTTTGTATCTATAAAATAATTAAACCACTCCCTGACCTAACATAGCATCTGCAACTTTTACGAAACCAGCAATATTTGCTCCTTTTACATAATCGATATAGCCATTTTCTTCAGAACCATATTTTACACATGAAGCGTGAATGTTTAACATAATATTTTTAAGTCTTTCATCCACTTCTTCTGAACTCCAAGACAAACGCAATGAATTTTGAGACATTTCAAGCCCAGATGTTGCTACACCACCAGCATTTGAGGCTTTTCCTGGTGCAAATAAAATTTTTGCGTTTTGGAAAACAGTAACAGCTTCTGGTGTTGAAGGCATATTTGCACCTTCAGCAACACAAATACAACCGTTTGCAACAAGCATTTTGGCTTCTTCTTCATTCAGTTCGTTTTGGGTAGCGCAAGGCAAGGCAATATCGCATTTAACTTCCCAAGGACGTTTTCCAGCAATGTATTTTGCACTTGGGTATTTTTTTAAATAATCACTGATACGACCATAGTTTACGTTTTTAATTTCCATAACATATGCCAATTTTTCGGCATCAATTCCAGCTTCGTCATAAATGTATCCAGCAGAATCTGACATTGTAACTACTTTTCCACCCAATTGTGTTGCCTTTTCGGCAGCATATTGTGCTACATTTCCTGATCCAGAAACTACAACTGTTTTTCCTGTAAAGCTAGTTCCTTTGGTTTGCAACATACTTTGTGCAAAATACACATCGCCATAGCCTGTTGCTTCTGGACGAATAAGTGAACCTCCAAAAGAAATTCCTTTTCCAGTTAAAACGCCTGTAAACTCATTTCTTAAGCGTTTGTATTGACCAAACATATAACCTACTTCACGACCACCAACGCCAATATCTCCAGCAGGAACGTCGGTATTTCCACCAATATGTTTAGATAATTCAGTCATAAATGATTGACAGAATTTCATGATTTCATTGTCTGATTTTCCTTTTGGATCAAAATCTGCTCCACCTTTTCCACCACCCATTGGCAATGTTGTCAAACTATTTTTGAAAGTTTGTTCGAAAGCTAAAAACTTCAAAATACTTAAATTTACTGATGGATGAAAACGAATTCCACCTTTGTACGGACCAATAGCTGAGTTCATTTGGATTCTATACCCACGATTTACTTGTGTATTTCCAGAGTCATCAAGCCAAACCACCCTGAACATAATAATACGTTCTGCTTCGACCATTCTTTCCAAAAGCATTTTGCCTTCATATTTTTTATTTTTTTCAATAAAAGGAATTACAGTTTCTGCAACCTCTTTAACTGCCTGCATAAATTCAGGCTCATTTGGATTTCTTTTACCTACTGCTTCGATGAAAGCATCAATACTTTGTGACATGAGTTATAGATTATTAACGTTTAATGCAAACGTTTTCGTTACGAACAGCAAATATACATTTTATAAAAATATAGCCAAGAAAATTTATATTTAAACTTATCATATGTTATTAAATGTATCAATTTTAAGTTTTTTTTATGTTTTGTTGCCGAAGTGTTTGTTGTTTTTATATATTTGTTGTATAATGATTTAAATATACAATTATGCCCAAATTATTTAATCTAATAATTTTGTTTACCATAGGATCAATTAGCATATCTCATGCTCAATTTGGAAATTTTTCCCATGAAGTTGGTATAATTGCTGGACCTGTCGCATTTCAATCAGATTACGGAGAAAGAAATGATTTTAAAACCAACTCAGGAAACACTGGTTTTGGAATAGGATTAATTCATTATCTTAATTTCTCATACAAAGCTGATTGTAGCTGTTATACTCCTGAAACCTATTTTAATGATCATTTTAAATTAAGAACAGAATTGTCTTTCAATAAAACAAAGTTGAATCATTTTGGAAAATATGTTACCCCAGAAAAAGTGGCAAATTCTAATTTTGCTAAACAATTGAAAGCAATGGAAGGCAGTACATCTGTTACCAATATTGGAATGCAAATTGAATTTCATCCTTGGAGTATCAGAGAATTTACAGCAACAACTGGAGGTTTTGCACCGTTCGTAAGTTTGGGTGGGCAGTTTAGTTTTTACACACCAACGGCAAAATCAAGTTTAGGCCCTCTGGGAACTTCCTTAACAACCCCACAAAAATATTTGGATCCTTCAGATGGTGAAAAATTTGGATTTACCAATAAAAGCGGCACGGTTTTTTCAATAGTTTCAAGTGTAGGTACACGTTATAAATTAACACCATTGTCTGACTTGATTCTTGATTTGCGCGTACAATATTATTTTTCAAACTGGGTTGATGGATTAAATCCTAATCCAGATGTTTACAAAGAAAACAGAGCAAATGACTGGAATTTATGGTTAAATTTTGGATATATATATTATTTGTAATCTAATATTTCAAATAAAAAAAGGGCTGTAAAAATATTTTTACAGCCCTTTTTTTATAATTATAATTTTATTGTAGTGCTTGTTTTAAGTCATCAATTAAATCATCAATATCTTCAATGCCAACACTTAGTCTTACCAAATCATCTGAAATTCCAATTTCTTTTCTTTTATCTTCTGGAATCGAAGCGTGGGTCATCAAAGCTGGATGATTTGCTAATGATTCCACACCACCCAGAGATTCTGCCAATGTAAAAACTTTTACTTTTTCTAAAAATGAAATCGCATCTTCTTTTTTGCCAGATTTGAATGTAAAGGTCACCATACCACCAAAACCGCCAATCATTTGTTTTTTTGCAATTTCATGGTATGGATGCGATGGCAATCCTGGATAATAAACCCTTTCTACCTTTGGATGATTCAATAAAAAATCAGCAACTTTCACCCCATTTTCGCAATGACGTTGCACACGAAGATGCAAAGTTTTTATACCGCGTAAAATCAAAAATGAATCCATGGGACCCAATGTTGCACCAGTAGCAAACTGTTGAAAATGCAATTGATCGCCAAGTGCTGCATCTTTTACTATCAAAGCTCCAGCAATTACATCTGAATGTCCGCCAAGGTATTTGGTCGCAGAATGCATAACAATGTCTGCACCTAAATCAAGTGGCTTTTGCAAATAAGGTGTTGCAAAAGTATTATCGACAGCAAACAGTATTTTTTTAGCTTTTGTAATTTTTGCGATTTCTTGAATGTCAGCCAATTTCATTAATGGATTTGTTGGTGTTTCGACCCAAACCAATCTTGTATTTGAATTGATTAATGATTCAAATTTTGGTAAATCATTCATATCCGTAAAATGGAAAATTATTCCTGAATCTTTGTATATACGAGTGAACATTCTATAAGTTCCACCATATAAATCGTCCATGGCAATAACTTCATCGCCCGCTTTTAGACCTCTCAAAACACAATCTGTTGCTGCCAATCCTGATGAAAAAGCCAGTCCGCGAACGCCATTTTCGATACTTGCCAATGCATTTTCAAGGGCAGATCTGGTTGGATTTGCTGCGCGACTGTATTCATAATCTGGGTTTAAAGGTTTCCCGGGACTTGTTTGAACAAACGTTGAAGTTTGGTAAACTGGCGGCATAACTGCTCCTGTACTTGGATCATGATGTTGCCCGCCGTGTATAGTTTTTGTGTTGAATTTCATTTTTTAAAATATTTATACAAATATAACAAGATTATATGAATTTTTTAATTTGAAGCATGATGCCAAAATGAACTCCTTCATGAAAATTGTTAAAAGCTATTGCATCCAAAGCGTCATTGATAGTAAACCCAGTACTTTTTGTAGTATATGGTTGATAATTTATAAAAAAATCTGGTTTGCCAAAATCCTCCTTTGTTTTTATAACAGATGATAATAATAATACTTTCAACTCATCAACTTCATTTTGTGAAGTTTTGCCAGTAGGAAATGAGCCATTGACATAGGTTTCTTCCATTTCTTTGGAAACTATTAATGGCAAACCCGATAATTTGTAGACTAAAATTTGTTGTGTCACTACAATGTGACCAATATTCCAAACAATATTATTGCTAAAACCTTTTGGAATTTTATTTAATTGTTCTAGTGAAAATGATTCTAATAATCGTAAATAAACGTTTCTATTGTTTTCAAATATCCGCAAAGCAGTTTCCATAAAATTTTAATTTTTTTATAAAAATACAGAATATAACCTTCAAATGAATTTTCTTTGCAATTAGAAATTTTAAAAATCATGAATAAAATATATTATCTAGCTTCCTGTGATACATGTCGGAAAATCATCAAATCTTTACCAAAAAATATTTCTTTAGAATTTCACGATATCAAACAAAATCCGATTACAACGGAAGAATTAGAGAAAATGAAAATGCTTTCAGGCAGTTATGAAGCACTTTTTAGCAAAAAAGCACAGTTGTACAAATCGATGGATTTAAAAAACAAATCGTTAACCGAAGATGATTATAAAAAATACATTTTGGAACATTATACTTTTTTAAGCCGACCAGTATTTATTATAAATGACAAAATTTATATTGGAAATACGCAACAAAATATGCTACAAGTCATGAAAGCGTTTGGCAATGTCTAAAAGAAATTTTGCACTAATTGGCGCCACAATTGTTTCTATAATTTATGGTGTGACTTTTACGATTGCCAAAGAT
>NZ_JANLVD010000027.1:0-1567 GCF_031363805.1 Flavobacterium sp.
TAAATTTACAAAAAAAATCTCTTTTTAATGTTGCCTTTTTGTTATATTTGAACAGTTGTGCAACAAGCACAGCGGTTTTAAGAAATTGGGGCATTAGGCAAAACTGAAAGTCGGTTTTGTATCACAAACATTAGGTTTTACTCAAAGTTTAAGGCATGTTTATTCCCCAACTTCTTAAAGCCACGAGACGTTATGCGATATATTACAACAACTCACAAACAAAATATGTAACCAATTGAATTAAAAAACAAACCCGTATGGATTATTTTAGAAAACTTATTACCTCATATGAAAACTTCAGAAATAGTCACAAATATCTGCCAACTGATTCAAGTCCTCAAAAACTGGAAAAAACTCTATTTTTCAACGAACATTTGGTTTATAAACAGCAGATAATAAATTATAATGAGATTAATGCTATTTCAACAAAGTATAGTACGAAAACAATTAATTCCATTCAAACAGAAATATATATTACATTTAGAATATATTATAACAATTTTGAATCTTCTAAGAACAGCTATATTGACTTATCCTACAACAATGAAATTTTTGGATGGAGAAAAAGAGAAATCACGTCAATTGTAATAAATTTTTTAAAAGATAAAACATTCACAAATAGACTAAATAATTATTTAATTGAACTTAGAACTCAAGGTTACTTTAATTATCTAGATGGAAAAATTTATAATAACGGAGACATATTTTCTAAAGATAATTTCATTGCTAACTTATATGAAGAAAATAAAAACGGAAATGTTTGGTTCGGCGTTTCATTTAGTTCTCCATTGGGAAGAAATAAATTGAGTGATCCCTATCTTTTAAGAATCAAAAATGCTAAAAAAGACACAAACATTTTTCAGAAAAGAGATTTCGACATAGATACACAATACAATAAAGACGTTTTTGACGCATTAATTACTCAGATTATTGAGAAAGGATTTGTAATGGAAAAATAAATACATCGCATAACAGCCGTTTAGTCTTATTACACCTGTGAAGTATATATTTTATTGGCACTCACAAAATTTAAAATTCATTTAGTACAACATAAGTACAACAAATCAAAAACTTTTTACAAAGCTGTATATCCCAATGCTATTAAGCTGCGCTTGGCGGTTCATTGCTTGGTATTCTGCTAGTCTTCCACAATAATAATTGTGGGTTGCTTTTGCATACCCATTTTGCAAAAGCAAATCATTTAGACATTCTCCACTTGGCAAAATCACATATCCCAATTGCCTGTTCCAGTAGTCAAAATAATTCTCCTGTTCTGTAACGATAGTTACAACTGTTTTTGGCGGTGCAACCGACAAAACGAAGTGCAAGGATTGCAAACCAAATTGAAGCAATAATTCGGCTGGTAAATTGCTTTTCTCCTCGTCCTCTTTCATCTTTCTATTTAACTTTACTTCTGGTGCATCTAAACCATAAAGACGGATTTCTTTTTTCATTCTAGTGAAACGATTGCTAATGATTATGCTATCGCCGTCAAGGACTTCTTCAATTTGCCAATGGGTTTCCACTATGTACGGTGCTTTTGCGTTGTATTGCATTGATTTACAGT
>NZ_JANLVD010000036.1:0-8414 GCF_031363805.1 Flavobacterium sp.
ACTTTGGCAGCATTTATTCCATTGGCATTATGGCCAGGAACTGTTGGAAAATTTATGGTTTATTTCCCAATAACATTATCCTGTGTTTTGGGTGCATCATTATTTGTAGCCATGATAATAAATGCAGCAATGACAGGAGGATTTATGGATATTGAAGATAGAAATATTTCTAAAAAGAAATTAAAAAATCAAACTATAATTTTACTTGCAATTGCATTGTTGTTTGGATTAATTGGCTATTTAATAACTGGTTATTTTGGAATAATAATTATAATTTTTAGTGAAACTTTTTCAAAAGTAATTTGCCATTTATCATTAATTTATCTCGCATTAATTTGGGCTTATCATTTAAAAGTTTACCAATGGACACAAGATTTCCAACATAGTTTTTTCCCAAAATTAGAAGCCAAATACCAAGTTTTTCTGGGTAAAATTTTGACTGGAAAACGTGCCGTAATTTCGTTAGGAGTTATTGTATTTTTATTGTTTTTCTCATTTGTTTTACTTGGAATTTTCCCTAGAGAAGTGTTGTTTTTTCCAAACAATGTTCCGAAACAAAATATAGTTTATATTGAATATCCGCAAGGAACCGACATTTCTAAAACCAATACAGCTACTTTGTTTGTTGAACAACAAGTAATTGAAGTTTTAAAAAAATATGTTGACAAAAATACCAATGAAAATTTCTTAGCAGAAAGTATTGTTTCCCAAGTGGGTATTGGCGCAGGAAATCCAAATGTAGATTCTGGTAACCAATCTGAAACGCCTTATAAAGGAAAAGTTACAGTAAACTTTGTTGAATTTAATTTGCGTCAAGGTGTTGATACCAACCAAATTCTAGAAGAAATTCGTGCCAAAGTAAAAAATATTGCTGGAGCCAAAATCACGGTCGAAAAAGATGCTGCTGGTCCACCATCAGGTTATCCAATAAGTTTACAATTGTCTGGAACCAACTATGATCAAATGTTGGTCGAAGCCGATAAGGTGATCTCTTTTATCAATTCTAAAAATATTTCTGGAATAGAAAAATTAAGTATAGATGTAAATAAAGAATCGCCAGAACTTGAAATGAAAATCGATAGAGTTGGCGTAGGTAGTTTGGGTGCAACAACTGGACAAGTAGGTTTCACAATGCGTCGCGCCATTTATGGTCAAGAAATTTCAAAATATAAAGAAGGAGATGACGATTACGACATCACGATGCGTTTGCAAGAAGACCAACGAAAAAGTGAAAGCATCTTGTTTAACCAACCCGTGACATTCCGCAATCAAAATAACGGTCAAATTATTCAAGTTCCAATTTCAGCTGTTTCGACCACAGAGAAAAAATATACATTTAATCAGATAAAACGTAAAGATTCAAAACGCGTCATGACCATTTATTCTAATGTTTTGACTGGCGCAAATGGTGACGGAATCACAAAACAAATTGAATCCGCATTATCAACAGCAAACTATAAAATGGCTGGAGATATTACCTATTCATTTTCAGGTGAGCAAGAACAACAGAAAAAAGATTCAAGTTTCCTCTTTGGCGCATTACTTTTGGCACTGGCGAGTATCACAATTATTATTGTTTTACAGTTTAATTCCATTTCAAAAACAATGGTCATTATGTTCACCGTTTTATTAAGTTTTTCAGGTGTTTTCTATGGCTACGTTTTTGCAGGAATGGATTTTGTGATATTAATGACCATGATGGGAATTATTGCATTGTCTGGAATTGTCGTGAAAAACGGAATAGTACTTATGGATTTCTTTGTCTTATTATTAGACGCGAAAGTTGCCGATAAAAAAGTCGAATCGCACGATGATTTGACTATTGCCGAAATTAAAGAAGTAATTATTATTTCTGGAAAATCTCGTTTGCGACCCGTTTTATTAACCGCCTTAACCGCCATTTTAGGATTAATCCCTTTGGCAATTGGTCTAAATTTTGATTTCTTTGGCTTGATAACAGATTTGAATCCGCATCTTTACATGGGTGGCGATAATGTAATTTTTTGGGCGCCACTAGCATGGACCATCATTTTTGGTTTATCGTATGCTACAGTTTTAACACTAGTCATGGTTCCAGTCATGTTTTATCTAGTAAAAAGAACCAAATATTGGTTGCGCGACAGAAGGCTAAAACGCTAAACAGTTCAATCTTAAAATAAAATTTTAATATTTTATTACCACAAACTGCAATAGTTACCACAAATGAATAAGTGGGAATTAGTGTAGTTCGTGGTAATTTTTTTTCAAGACAATCCGAATATAATTATAAGCTATTTATACCATGAACCACCCATTCCCAAAAATTTTATAAATCATTTTTCTATAAATGCATAATATATTTATATTTGCATAACACAACGTAAAAAATACAACCGGGAATGAAATACAAGAGAATTCTCCTCAAATTAAGCGGCGAAGCATTAATGGGCGATAAACAATATGGAATCGACCCAAAACGTTTGGCCGAATATGCTGACGAAATCAAACAAATACACGACAAAGGTGTCGAAATTGCTATAGTAATTGGCGGAGGAAATATTTTTAGAGGCGTTTCTGGTGCCAGCAATGGTATGGATCGCGTGCAAGGTGACTATATGGGAATGCTTGCCACGGTCATCAACGGAATGGCACTCCAAGGCGCACTCGAAGAAAAAGGAATGCTTACCAGACTACAAACTGCTTTAAAAATCGAAGCCATTGCCGAACCTTATATAAAACGAAGAGCCGTAAGGCATTTAGAAAAAAACAGAATTGTAATTTTTGGTGCAGGAACAGGAAATCCTTATTTCACTACCGATACTGCTGCCGTTTTGCGTGGTGTCGAAATAAATGCAGATGTTATCTTAAAAGGAACTCGCGTAGACGGAATATATTCTGAAGATCCAGAAAAAAATAAAAACGCCATAAAGTTTGATACCATTTCATTTGATGATGTACTCAAAAAAGGTTTGAACGTCATGGATACAACTGCTTTCACACTAAGCCAAGAAAATAAATTGCCCATTATAGTTTTTGATATGAACAAACAAGGCAACTTACTTAAAATTTGTTCTGGCGAAAATGTTGGAACTGTAGTAAATATATAATAGAGATAATTCGATTAGTAGATGATTCGATTTTTCGAGAATTCTAATAATCCAACAATCTAACAATCTTAAAAAAATGACTGAAGAAATAGATTTTATATTGGATAGCACCAAAGAATCAATGGATGGTTCAATTGCACATTTAGAAAAAGAATTTTTAAACATTCGTGCTGGAAAAGCTTCACCTGCTATGCTCGGTAGTGTTTTTGTCGATTATTATGGATCTGCAACACCACTTTCTCAAGTGTCTAAAATTAGCGTTCCAGATGCTAGAACCATAACATTGCAACCTTTTGAAAAAAATATGTTGCAAGTAATTGAAAAAGCAATTATGATAGCCAATATTGGTTTTAATCCAATGAACAATGGAGATTTAATTATAATAAGTGTTCCGCCACTTACCGAAGAAAGAAGAAAAGATTTGGCAAAACAAGCCAAAGTCGAAGCCGAAGATGCAAAAATAGGCATCCGAAACGTTCGTAAAGATTCTAATAATGAAATTAAAAAATTAGAAAAAGAAGGAACCTCAGAAGATATTTGTAAAACTGCCGAAGAAAGCGTTCAAAATTTAACCAATAGTTATATTAGAAAAGTAGATGAACTTTTAGTTAACAAAGAAGCAGAAATTATGAAGGTTTAAAATATTTAAATTCACTATTTACTTCAATATTTTGAAGTAAATAGTGAATTCAGAACTAACTATTCTTTTACAGATTTCAACTGTTCCAAAGTTACATATTCCAATGCTTTTATATTTGTAGCCTCAAGCAAAACGGGTGGTGCCACGCCAGCATCGAAAGCCTCTTTCCATCGCAAAACGCACAAGCACCAAGTATCACCAGCTTTTAAACCTGGAAAGTTGCTTGGCGAATAAGCCGAAATCAAATCGTTGCCTTTGGATAACGAATACTTTAAAAATTTGTCGGTAACAATTGCCGCTACAACGTGTAAACCTCTATCGTTGGCATCGGTTTGGCAATAACCATTTCTATAAAAACCTGTCATTGGTTTTTTGCTCGCTAGTACCAATGGTTCTCCTAGTACATTCAATTGCGCTGTATTGGTCATGGTTTTTTTAGTTTTAGTTTTGATGTTCCCGCAATTTTCTTGCGATTTTTCTTGGGCAATAGCTACATAACCTAAAAAAAGTAAAGCAACTATAAAATTATTAAAAGTTAGCATTGGCACAAATTTTTAATCTAATTGATTTTAAAATCTAAAATTACATTAAATTTACCAAGAAATTATGCTATGAAACAAAATAAAAATGATTTAATATCTGAATTAATAAAACTTTCAAACCAGTTGGATACACAATATAATCTGGAATTAAATTTTAGAAATCATTGTTATCTAAGAATAGCTTATGATAATACAGTTAATAGTAAATGGGGCATTATAATTAAAAGACCTTTTACAAAATATGCCAGTGATGATCAGTTAAAAAATGCGTTAACCTTACTTTCAAGTTATTTATTAGACAAAGTAATCTTATTGTCAGACAATGAAAAAAGTTTGGCTTTTAGAAAAACTGATAACAATTCAAATGTGCATAATATCCTCAATCTCTTTGAATAATAATTCAGCATATTTAATTCGTGAAAATTTGTGAAATTCGTGTTTCCTTTTTAAACTGAATAGTTTTCAAATTTAATTCAACTTAAAATTAACCTGCATTTTTTCTAATTCAAACAACAACTCGTTAGAAATTTTAAGTTTCAGTTTTCTGCTTGGCATAGATATTCTGTTTAAAACGGAAGTTTCCTCAACTTGAGAAATGCTCTCTACAGCAATTGGCACCTCATCTTCTTCTGATATTTCTTCGGTAAAAACCACTTCTTCGGTTGAAGTTCCATCGTCAAACAAAACATCTGATTCCTTCGTTTCCACCTTAATGGGTTCAGAAATTGTAGTGACTTGTTTGGTGCTTTTTTCAATTTCCATAATTTCAAAAGTAACGGTTGCACTGTCGCCTTTATTTGAACTGAAAACAGCATTTAATTTGGTTACCATGTCTTCACGTAGCTCTTTTATATCCAAATGAATAATCAGTTTTTTGGCAAAACTACCTAAAACATCTTGCAACGATTGCACTTGCATAAAATTAATTTGTGGATCCGATTTTTTACCAGTTTCTCTATTCACCCAACCATCTTTGATATTTACTTTGATGAAAACAAAATGATTCTGCCCTAAAAAATGTCTGAATTTTAAATATTCTTCGTTAAAAATTCTAAACTCGTGGCTTTCGTCATAACCTTCCAAAACAAAAGTTGCCCAACCTTTCCCGTTTTTGGCTGTTCGATGTTGCACATTGGTCACAATTCCGCCAAAACAGAGATTTTTTCCAATAAATTGTTCTAAATTTTTGAGTGATTCCAACTTATTATTACAGAAATATTTCATTTCAAATTTGTAATCGTCCAGCGGATGTCCCGAAATATAAATGCCTACTACTTCTTTTTCTTTGGCCAATTTTTCCATGGTATTCCACTCTTCGCAAGGTGGAACAACGGGTTCGGCAATTTGAACATCGCTTGCATCGCCAAACAAACTTATTTGAGATGAGTTTTCATTCTCTTGAAATTTCGCACCAAAACGAATGGCTTTTTCGTAAAAAGTCAAATTGTCTCCATCGGTATGAAAATATTGTGCTCTGTGTGTATTTGTAAAACAATCGAAACCGCCCGCTAAAATTAAATTTTCAATGGCTTTTTTGTTGGCAGCACGTTGATCCACGCGTTTTGCCAAATCAAAAATCGATTTATAATTGCCGTCCTTCCTATTTTCGACAATGGTATTTACGGCGCCCATTCCAACGCCTTTTACGGCGCCTATTCCGAAACGAACCGCATAGTCGTCGTTTACGGTAAATTTATAAAAAGATTCATTTACATCTGGACCCAAAACTTGCAATCCCATACGTTTGCATTCTTCCATAAAGAACGAAACTTGCTTAATATCGCTCATATTGTTGGACAAAACTGCAGCCATATATTCGGCTGGATAATTGGCTTTTAAATAGGCTGTTTGATAGGCAATCCAAGCGTAACAGGTAGAATGCGATTTGTTGAAAGCATATTCTGCAAAGGCTTCCCAGTCTTTCCAAATTTTTTCTAATTTATCTTCTGCATGACCATTTAGCATAGCATGACTGATGAATTTTGGTTTCATTTTATCTAGAACATCACGCTGTTTTTTTCCCATGGCTTTACGTAAAACATCGGCATCTCCTTTAGAAAAATCGGCTAGTTTTTGCGACAGAAGCATTACTTGCTCTTGGTAAACCGTAATTCCGTAAGTATCTTTTAGCAAATCTTCGCAAGCTTCTAAGTCATATTCTATGGGTTCTTCGCCATTTTTTCGTTTAATAAAACTCGGAATATAAGCAATTGGCCCTGGACGATACAGCGCATTCATCGCAATCAAGTCATTGAAAACTGTCGGTTTCAATTCTTTCATATATTTTTGCATTCCAGCACTTTCATACTGAAAAATTCCAACTGTTTCACCACGCTGAAAAAGTTCGTATGTTTTGACATCGTCAATAGGAAAAGTATCAGGATCGAGTTGAATGCCTGATCTGTATTTGACCAATTTTACTGTATCTTTTATTAAAGTTAAGGTTTTCAAACCCAAGAAATCCATTTTTAATAATCCAGCACTTTCCGCCACCGAGTTGTCA
Source organism: Flavobacterium sp. (assembly GCF_031363805.1). Lineage (GTDB taxonomy): Bacteria > Bacteroidota > Bacteroidia > Flavobacteriales > Flavobacteriaceae > Flavobacterium. Next base: position 6,772 of record NZ_JANLVD010000036.1, read on the forward strand.
AATTGGGTCACATATAAATCGGAATCTTTGGCGGTAGTTACAGGTACAAAATTGGTAATATCGCTTGGCGTAATAATCACTCCACAAGCGTGAATTCCAGTATTTCGAAGATTTCCTTCTAGAATTTGTGCTTGCTGAATGGTTTCGCCACTCAAATCTTCATCTTTGGAAAGATTGATTAATTCTTTCATTTTATCAAAATCTTCGGGACGCAATACTTTTCTGATTTCGGCTTCGGTATCGTTCATAAAACGAGACAAACTCCATTTTGCAGGAATCAATCCTGGAATCAACTTGGCAATTTTATCGGCTTCAAAAAGTGGTAAATCCAGTACTCTAGCCGTATCACGAATAGCAGATTTTGCCGCCATTGTTCCATAGGTAATAATTTGTGCTACTTGTTTAGAGCCATATTTCCGAATTACATAATCCATGACTTTGCTTCGACCTTCATCATCAAAATCGATATCAATATCAGGAAGAGACACACGATCTGGATTCAAAAATCTTTCGAAAAGTAAGTTGTATAAAAGCGGATCAATATTGGTAATTCCCAAGCAATACGCCACAACAGAACCTGCAGCAGAACCACGACCTGGACCAACAGAAACATCCATTTTTCGGGCTTCGGCAATGAAATCTTGCACAATTAAGAAATAACCTGGATAGCCAGAATTTTCTATGGTTAATAATTCAAAATCGATACGTTCCTGAATTTCAATAGTAATTTCGGCGTATCTTTTTTTGGCTCCAACCATTGATAAATGTCGTAAAAAAGAATTTTCGCCACGTTTTCCACCATCGGTTTCATCTTCAGAAATTAAAAATTCGGTTGGAATTTCAAATTTTGGCAACAGCACTTCTCTGTAAAGTGAATAAATTTCAATTTTATCTACAATTTCTTGAATGTTGACAATGGCTTCGGGTAAGTCTGAAAATAATTGTTTCATTTCGTCATCCGATTTGAAATAATATTCTTGATTGGGCAATCCAAAACGATAGCCACGACCGCGACCTATTGGTGTGGCTTGCTTCTCCCCTTCTTTCACACACAACAAAATATCGTGTGCATTGGCATCATCTTTAGAGATATAAAACGTATTATTTGTGGCAATAAGTTTTACATTATGCTTTCTTGAAAAAGAAATTAGAGTTTGATTCACTCGATTTTCATCTTCCTGATTATGCCGCATTAATTCCAAATAGAAATCATCACCAAATTGCGATTTCCACCAAAGTAAAGCTTCTTCGGCTTGGTTTTCTCCAAGATTCAAAACTTTACTTGGAATTTCACCATATAGATTTCCAGATAAAATAATGATATCTTCTTTGTATTGTTCAATTATATTTCTATCTATTCTAGGCACGTAATAAAAGCCTTCCGTGTAAGCAATGGAAGACATTTTGGCTAAATTATGATAGCCTTTTTTGGTTTTTGCCAAGAAAACCACTTGATAACCATTGTCCTTTTGGGTTTTATCTTTGTGATTGTTGCAAACAAAAAATTCGCAACCAACAATAGGTTTCATTTCAACTTCAATGGCAGGCTCGCCATTTTCTATAGCCGTAGCATTTTTAGCGGAAGCTATTTTATTCTGATTTAAAACATCGCGAACAAAATGAAAAGCACCCATTAAATTGGC
>NZ_JANLVD010000061.1:0-1844 GCF_031363805.1 Flavobacterium sp.
TTTTAGAAATATAAATGATAGAATTTTGATCGGTGGTGGCAGAAATTTAGATTTTGAAACAGAAAATACATCAGAATTTGGGCAAACTTTACTCATTCAAAATAATTTGGAGCAAATGTTAAAAGAAATTATTTTGCCAAATACTGAATTTAAAATTGCGCATCGTTGGAGTGGCATTATGGGATTGGGCACACATAAAAAACCAATTGTAAAACAGATATCAAATCATGTTTATTGTGGAGTTCGCTTGGGCGGAATGGGAGTTGCCATAGGAAGTTTAATAGGTCAAGAATTAGCAGATTTAGTATAATGGCAACAAAAAAACTAGTAAAACCAACAAAACCAAAACCAACAAAAAAGACCACGCAACCCACTTTTTGGGGAAAGGTGAAAAAAATTGTTTGGAAAACTTTTCTATGGTTTAATATTATATCTGTGATTTTGGTATTTCTCTTCAAATTTGTGCCCGTGGGATACACGCCACTTATGGCAATTCGAGCCTTTGAGCATAATTCCGCTGGAAAAGATATGGTTTGTAGTCATGATTGGGTGCCACTTTCAGATATTTCTATCAATTTGCAAAAAGCAGTCATTGCTAGCGAAGATGGTAGATTTTTAAAACATTCTGGTTTTGATTTCACAGCAATGCAAAAAGCTTTTAAAAGCAATAACAAAGGCAAAAAGATAAAAGGCGGAAGCACCATTTCGCAACAAACAGCAAAAAATGTTTTTTTATGGCAAGGTCGAAGTTACATTAGAAAAATATTTGAAGCTTATTATACTTTTTTAATTGAAATCATTTGGGGCAAAGAGCGCATTATGGAAGTATATTTAAACAGTATCGAAATGGGCGATGGTGTTTATGGCGCAGAAGCAGCCTCAAAACACTGGTTTCATAAAAGTGCCAAAAACCTAACAAAATATGATGCTGCGGCCATTGCGGCCATTCTTCCAAATCCAAGAAAATATAAAGCAACCAACTCTTCATCATACGTGAATAGAAGAAAAAACAAGATTGTAAAAATCATGAGGCAAATTGGAAAATTAGAATATTAAACATTATTAAGATTTTATTTCATTATTTTTTCCAGCAACAACTTCAAAATTTACAATAAATCATATTTTAAAGAACTTAAAATTTTAAAACACTTAAATAATTTTTATTATATTTGACTAGAAATGTATTATTTTTCGGCTTAATGAATAAATTTCATGTTCAGAAAAAAATCTATTTTAGAAACACTTATATCAAAAAACTTATAATATGGTTTTCGAAGTAACACAATCACTTACAATTACAACAAATGGTTTTCAAACCAGCATAAAAACTAAGTTTGAAGTTGAGTTTTTAGTGCTAGAAAAATCTGGTGAAAGGCGCATTTACGGCATCCGTAAAGCCAAGGTTGCCACTATTCCAATAAGCGATAATAATTATTTGCAAATAGCCGAAGAACTGGAATGGCAAACCTATCCTATTGAAATTGAAACCGATTTGAATGGCAATTTTATAAAAATGCTCAACCATAAAAAATGGTTGAAAAATTTGGAACAAGTAACGCAATCTGTAATCGAGCAATTTGATAATTCAGAAAACGTAAAAGAAATAAGAAGCAAGTACCTTCAAACAGCCAAAAACGAAGAAGATTTTATACAAAGTAAATTTAAAGAACCCTATTGGAATTTACTTTTTTTCAATCCACCAATAGATCATGAAAACAACCCAGATATTGGAACCAAACTAAACTGGGATATTAAATCTGTTGGAAACATTGAATGTTTTGGAAGAACCAAAATAAAAAATCCAACATCAAGAGATATAATCATCCATTTTGAATCGCAACAAA
>NZ_JANLVD010000132.1:0-39539 GCF_031363805.1 Flavobacterium sp.
ATCTTTAGTAAAAGAAAAATCGGCCTTGTTTATAGGATATTTTTCATTGTTTATTACTACAGACCAATCATTTGGTAAAATATGAACTTCAAAAATAGTATATTTTGATTGGTTCAAATTGTTTAAAATTAACTGACCGCTTCTTAATGAAATTACACTTTCATCAGAATATCCACCCATAACAACTGCTACATTCATATATAAGTTTTAATAATTAACAAAATTATCATTTTTTTTGGATTGAAAACACTTTACAATTTTATTATCTTTGTCAAAATACAATTTTATGAGTTTAAAGAAATTTTTATTGAGTTTTACATTTATCAAGCAGTTATTTTTTGCTTTTCTTATTGTATGTGCTTCACTTTTCCTATTTATGTATTGGATAGGTTTTACTACCAATCATGGCGAAGAAATAATTGTACCAAACTTAAGCAAGTTAACACTTCAGCAAGCAGAAGACAAACTTGATGAACTTAATTTAGACTTTGAATTGTTGGATACTGTAGATTACAATGCAGCTTTTCCAAAACTTTCCGTGGTACAACAAGACCCACATCCAGGAGAAAAAGTAAAACAAAATAGGGTGATTTATTTAAAAATAAATTCATCAGGATATTCTAAAGTTCGTATTCCAGAATTAATTCAGAAAACATACCGTCAAGCTGTGCCAACTTTACTAGCACTTGGACTAGAAGTTGGAGACACAACTTATATTCCAAATTTGGCCAAAGATATGGTGCTTGAAATGAAAATGAATGGAAATCCAGTAAAAGCAGGTGTGCAAGTTCCAAAAATGACAAAAATTGATTTGGTTCTTGGCGACGGGAAAATTGGTTTTGAAGAAGATGAAATGGATTCTGAAAGCGATAGTATTAGTAAAGATTCAACCATTAACTTAGAATAATGAGCGATCAAATTACAGTAGAACAAGATCTTGAAGATGAATTGTTTGAGCATTATAAATTTGTAGCTGCCAAAGGTCAATCGATTTTACGCATAGATAAGTTTCTAATGCATTTATTGGAAAATGCTACTAGAAACAAAATCCAACAAGCTGCCACTTCTGGCAATATTTTTGTAAATGATATTCCTGTAAAATCAAATTACAAAGTGAAACCCTTTGATGTGGTGACTATTATGTTGGCGCATCCACCGTTTGAGAATAGAGTAGATCCTGAAGATATTCCTTTGGATATTGTTTATGAAGACGATGCGTTATTGCTCATAAACAAGCCAGCTGGACTGGTTGTGCATCCTGGTCACGGAAATTATACTGGAACATTGGTCAATGCTTTGGCTTTTCATTTCCAAAATTTGCCTTTAAATAGTAGCGAACGTCCAGGTTTGGTTCATAGAATTGATAAAGACACCACAGGTCTATTGGTCATTGCCAAAACCGAGCAAGCCATGACACATTTGGCAAAGCAGTTTGAAAATAAAACTTCCGAAAGAGAATATGTAGCCATTGTTTGGGGAAATGTAAAAGAAGACAAAGGAACTATTGAAGGAAACCTTGCCAGACATTTGAAAGATAGAATGCAAATGGCGGTTTTTGCAGATCCAGAAATTGGCAAACCAGCCGTTACACATTATAAAGTTTTGGAGCGTTTTGGATACATTACAGTTATTTCTTGTCAATTGGAAACTGGAAGAACGCACCAAATTCGTGCGCACTTAAAACACATTGGACATCCACTTTTTAACGATGAAAGATATGGCGGACATTTAATTCTTAAAGGAACCACTTTCACTAAATACAAACAGTTTATAGACAATTGTTTTAAAATATTGCCACGTCAAGCTTTGCATGCAAAAACACTTGGTTTTGAACATCCAACTACCAAGGAAATCATGCGTTTTGATACAGAACTGCCACAAGATATGAAAGAGTGTATTGAAAAATGGAGAACATATTCCAACACGAATACTTTAACTGAAGACTAAGCTTAAATTTAATATTGTTATGAGTACTCATAATACATTAATAAAAAAGAGTTAATTCTTTCCTAAAAATTTTATTAATATTCATTATAAATTTTGTTTTAATATTAATTTTATTAATATTGTTTTTAATATATATATTTATCAAGATACACTAAAATGAATTACAAATTAAAAAACAAATTATCAGTATTAGTCTTAGCTTCCACAGTTATGACCAGTTGTTCGGGACAAAAATCAGTTGTTGCAACAACAGTACCTATTACACCAAAATTAAATACTGATATTATTACAAAATATATGAATACTATAACTGCGGATGAGCTTAAAACCCATCTTTATATAGTAGCTTCAGACGAAATGCAAGGTAGAAATACAGGTGAGGAAGGTCAGAAAAAAGCAGGAAGATATTTAATCGAACAGTATAAAAAAAGTGAAATTTCGTTTCCAACTGGAGCAACAGATTTTTACCAACCAATTCCTGCATCCTATTTTTCCAAAGCTTTCAGTCCAAAGCTAGGAGATTCAGAAAATATTTGGGCATTTATTGAAGGTTCAGAAAAGCCACAAGAAATATTGGTAATCTCCGCACATTATGACCATGTAGGAATGAAAAATGGGGAAGTTTTTAATGGGGCAGATGACGATGGTTCTGGAACAGTTGCCTTATTAGAAATTGCTCAAGCATTTCAAAAAGCCAAAAAAGAAGGCAATGGACCAAAAAGATCCATACTTTTTCTTCACGTTACTGGCGAAGAACATGGTTTGCATGGTTCAAGATACTACACAGAAAATCCACTTTTTCCGCTTGCAAATACGATAACCGATATTAATATTGATATGATTGGTCGTCGTGACAATTTGCACAACGCCACAAATAATTATGTATATGTTATTGGCTCAGACTATTTGTCTTCAGACTTGTATAATGTATGTGAAGAAGCCAATAAAGAGTCTGTAAATTTAGATTTGGATTATAAGTTTAATGATAGAAATGACTCCAACAGATTTTATTACCGATCAGACCATTATAATTTTGCGAAAAATAATATTCCATCCGTATTTTTATTTAATGGTGTCCATGCAGATTACCACCAAGCATCAGATGAACCCAGTAAAATTGAATATGATGCATTGCAAAAAAGAGCCCAATATGCATTTGCAATAGCTTGGAAATTGGCCAACAAAAAAGACCGTCCAAAAGTAGATAAGTCAGGAAATTAATATTTGGGCGTGACCCTTCAGATTGCTTCGTCGTTCCTCCTCACAACTTCGGGTCGTGCTATACATTTCAATCTTTTTATTTTTGAAGGAAAAATAAAAAGGATTTCCATTGCTATCACTCACGCAAACAACATTACAGTAATCTAAAAACTTACTAAGCAATTTGGAGTCTTTTGTACTTTAATTAGTTATTTAATTTCTAATAAAAAATATTTACTTTTGCAGTTCAATATAAATAATCCAATCTTCAAATGAAAGTAGCCGTTGTAGGTGCCACCGGAATGGTAGGCGAAGTAATGCTTCAAATATTAGCAGAAAGAAATTTTCCTGTAACCGAATTAATTCCTGTAGCCTCAGAAAAATCTGTAGGCAAAGAAATCGAATTTAAAGGAAAAAAATATAAAGTTGTAGGCATGCAAACCGCAATAGATATGAAATCTGATATTGCACTTTTTTCTGCTGGCGGCGAAACATCTCTTGAATGGGCGCCAAAATTTGCGGAGGCTGGAACTACTGTTATCGATAATTCCTCCGCTTGGAGAATGGATCCAACCAAAAAGTTGGTTGTTCCAGAAATCAACGGTTCGATATTAACAAAAGATGATAAAATAATCCCAAATGCAAACTGCTCAACCATTCAACTAGTTATGGTTTTAGCACCTTTGCATAAAAAATATATAATTAAACGTGTTGTAGTTTCCACCTACCAATCTATTACTGGAACTGGTTTAAAAGGTGTACAACAATTGGAAAATGAATATGCAGGAGTTCAAGGTGAAATGGCTTATAAATATCCAATTCATAGAAATGCCATTCCACATTGTGATAGTTTCGAAGACAATGGTTATACCAAAGAAGAAATGAAACTAGTTCGCGAAACCCAAAAAATCCTAGACGATAGAACCATTGCAGTTACTGCTACAGCTGTGCGAGTTCCCATTGTTGGTGGACACAGTGAAGCAGTAAATGTAGAATTTGAAAACGATTTCGATGTCGATGAAGTTCGCAGACTTTTGCACAATACGCCTGGCGTAACTGTTCAAGATAATTTAGATACTTTTACCTATCCAATGCCATTATATGCACAAGGAAAAGACGATGTTTTTGTGGGTAGAATTCGTCGTGATCACAGCCAACCCAATTCTTTAAACATGTGGATAGTAGCTGATAATCTGCGGAAAGGAGCTGCTACCAATACTATTCAAATTGCAGAATATTTGGTAAAAAATGATTTGGTTTAAATCAAATTTCTAAATAATAAAAAACGTTTTACTTTGAGTTTAAGTAAACGTTTTTTATTTTAATTACAATTTGGGCATATTCCTGTCAAAGTAAAGTTCATTTCTTTCACTTTATAATTTTCAGGGATTTTAAAAACAGGTTCAATATTTTCTAAACAAGTTACAGCCAAACATTTTTCGCAATTAAAATGGATGTGTTGGTGTGAATGTGAATGGTTTTCATGTTTATGATTGCAACTAGCATATTTTATTGTTCCCTCGGGAGTTACTATTTTATGAACCAAATCTTCATTAACCAATCTATCCAAAACCCGGTATATAGTAACCCTGTCGCACAAGCCATTTAGAATGTTTTGAATTTCTATGTGTGATAATGCGACTTCAGAACTAGTAATCAATTCCAAAATAGCAATTTTTGATATGGTATTTCTTGTGGTTTTCATTTTATTTAAAAAAATTATTGCAATATAGTTGCATTAATATAAAATTAAATTATATTTGCAACATAATTGCATTAAGCAAATATAATTATAATGAGATTAAAACCAACATCAATTTTAGATATTTTAGGAATTTCAAGCGCAACAATTTGTTTAGTACATTGCTTCGTTTTTCCATTATTATCAATTCTTCAATTTAATTTTGTAAATAATCCTTGGATAGATATAGCATTTGCAAGTATTGGAATGTTTTTAGTTTCTAAAATTCTGATGGGTAACTCAGATATAATAGTTAAATTTATTTTATTAGTTTCTATTCTGATTGTAATATTCGGAATCGTTTTGGAAATAATATTCAAAACTGATTCTTTCCTTATTCTATTAGGTGGAATAGGAATGATTACGGGACATATTGTTAATTTAAAAACACATAAACACATAAACACTAATAATAAAAATATTAAAAAGAAATTGACTTTGGTTGGTCAATTTGTTGGTTGATAATTTGGTTTATTTCAAAAATGACCATATTATTTAGAAAATCAACTTTGGTTGGTTGATTTTCGTTAGTTTTTTAAACAGCTCATAAATTCAGTGGGCTGTTTTTTTTATTAAGAAGAATATTAAAATTGTTAATATCATATTGATTATACATTTGAATTATTATATTTGTCATTCATGAAAAATAGGTTTGCCATAATTAATTTTTGTTTAATGATTGCTGTATTGTTCTCAATGCTATTTCAGTCATTGCACAGTTATGAGCATTTGATAGCTAAATTTTCTGAACAAAAATGTCATCAAAAACACATTACATTTGGAACACAGGTTTCACACGAACACAATACTTTTGACCATTGTTTTGCTTGCGAATTTACATTTAGTCATTTCGTTTCTTCAAGTTTAACTCCAATTAAATTTTTAAATAATACTATTTTTTTTAAGAGTACATTTTTTTATCTAAAAAAAATAAATCAATTCTATAACGGGATTTCCTATTCTCTTAGAGGACCACCGAATCTTAAAATATAATAATTTTTGCAAAAACCACCAATTGAAAGTAAGTGGTTGTTTGTGTTTATATTTTAAATTCAAAAAATGTTAAAAAAATTGATTCTTAGTTTTCTGTTATTGATTTGCAATTTTGTATACAGTCAGTACAAAGTAAGTGGAAAAATTCTTGATGAAAATAGCAATCCAATCGAGGATTGTCACATTCATATTGCAAACAAAAATGTTTCAAGCAATTCCCTTGGTGAATATGTTGTTAAAAACCTGTCAAAAGGAAAAATAAAAATTTTCATTTCAAGTTTAGGCTTTAAATCAATCGAAGAAACAATTATTTTGAATGCAAATTTGGTTTACAATGTTAAAATGACATCCAAAGTAAATTCACTTCAAGAAGTTTTTATTACAAAAAAGAAAAATACTGAAAATAATTCAATTTTGGAGCAAAAAATCAAAACTGAAACTATCGAAAAATATAGCAATCAAACCCTTGGCGATGCCTTGAAAGAAGTTGCTGGAGTTACTATTCTTAGAACTGGAAGCAATATTGTAAAGCCAGTTATTAATGGTTTGCACTCTAGTCGCGTGCCAGTTATAAGCAATAATGTTCGTCTGGAAGATCAACAATGGGGCGCTGAGCATGCACCCAATTTTGATATTAATGCCGCAGGGAAAATAACCATAATTAAAGGAGCTTCAGGGCTTCAATATGGTGGCGATGCTGTTGGAGGATTGGTTATTATTGAACCGTTGATTGTAAAAAAAGACACTTTATTCGGCAAAACTATTGCAAATGTGTCTACAAACGGAAGAGGTGGAACTTTAAGTTCAAGCATTCACAAAGGAAATTTTTGCGATTGGAGTTGGAATGCATTGGGAACTTTTAAATATTATGGCGATAGAAATGCTGCCAACTATGTGTTGTCCAATTCTGGAAATCGAGAACTCAACTTTTCGGGTGACGTAAAATTTACTGGAAAAAAATATGATGCTTCGGTTTTTTACAGTTTATACAATGCAAAAATTGGTATTTTGAGTGCTTCTCACACAGGAAGCACCAATGATTTGTACAATTCTATCAATAATCAAATACCATCGGTAATCAATGATTTTACTTATAATTTGAATAGCCCAAAACAAGATGTTAAGCATCATTTGGCAAAATTCAATTTCAACTATTTGTTCAATGAAAATGCTTCTTTGTCATTTCAATATTCTTACCAATTAAATAAAAGATTGGAATTTGATGTAAGAAGAAAAAACTTTACAGACCTTGCCGCTTTAGATTTAGAACTGATTACACATACTGTAAAAGTCGATTATAAACTCGAAGCACATGATTGGAATTTCAAAACTGGTTTAAATGCAGAAAAGCAAGATAATACAGCAAGTTTGTTAACTGGAATTCGTCCTTTAATCCCAGATTATATTAGAAATGATTTTGGTCTATACGGAATTTTAAATTACAATATTTCAGAATCATTAACATTTGATACTGGAATACGTTATGATTTTTCTGATATTGAAGCTTCGAAATTCTATCTCAAAACAAGGTGGACAGAAAGAGGCTACGACAAAGAGTTTTCTAATTTTATTATTGGAGAAAACGAAAGTGGCAACCAGTGGTTTACAAAACCCAAGTTTACTTTTCACAATGTTTCGGCTAGTATTGGTATTCACAAGCAGTTGGATCAAGATTGGAATTGGTATATCAATGGAAGTTTGGCTACTAGAAACCCTAATCCATCCGAATTTTTTAGCGATGGGTTGCACCATTCAACTGGACAGATTGAGTTGGGAGATTTAGGATTAAAAAAAGAACAATCTTATAAATTATCGACTACTGTTCAAAAAAAATGGAGTCACTTTTCAGTAGAAATAAATCCTTACATCAACAGCATTCATAATTATATGTTCTTAAAACCTTTTGGATTTGAAACTACTATTCGCGGCGCATTTCCCGTTTGGGAATATGAGCAAACCAATGCTTTGCTTTCGGGAATGGATTTTCATACTGTCTGGGATTTTTCAAAAAACTGGAAACACCAATTCTCCTTTGCAAGTGTGACAGGAATAGACAATACCAATGATGAGCCACTTATAGCCATGCCACCTTTGAATTTTAGTAACAAAATTCAATTTTCAAAAAAAGAATGGAATGGTTTGCAATTGGAACTTAAAAATGAAGTTGTTTTACAACAAACTCAGTTTCCAAACAATAACTTTTTAACGAAAATTATTCAAAATAATGAATTGGTTGATGTTTTGGTTGACATTAGTTCCCCGCCAAAAGCGTATCAGTTATTGGATTTTTATTCAGAAATGAAGTTTAAAACTTTCAGAAATGGTTATGCCACTTTAGCATTTTCGGTACAAAATATATTAAACACAAATTACAGAGATTACCTAAACAGTCAGCGTTATTTTGTTGATGAATTGGGTAGGAACTTTCAAATTCAATTAAAAATTAATTATTAATAATCTGAAAATAAATTCAGATTAAAAAACCTTCAAAATGAAAAATTTAAGAATCAATGTTTTAGCAATTTTAGCAATTATCACCATTTCTTCTTGTAGTAAAGATGATGAAGTCGCACCAGTAGTTCCACCAGCAGTTAATGAGGAAGAAGTTATTACAACAGTAAATACTTTTTTTATACCCTCTAGTGCTACTGGTGGAGATGCTGTGACTTTAACTTATAGAGATTTAGATGGTGATGGACCAAATGCACCAGTTGTAACAGTTAGCGGTCCATTTGCATTAAATAAAACTTATAATGGATTTGTTCAAGTTTTAAATGAAACCGTTACACCTGCTGCAAATATCTCAACAGAAATTTTGGCAGAAGCAGCAGACCACCAGTTTTTTTATCAAAAAACTGGAACTTTGCCAGCGTTTGTATATACTCCTTTAGTAGATGCAGCAGATAATTATGATAGCAACGGCAAACCATTAGGATACAAAACAAGATTTGTTACAGGAGCAACAGCTGCAACAGGAACTTTGACAGTTACTTTGAGACATTTAGGCAACAAGTCTGCACCAAATGTTGCCAATGGCGATATTACAAGTGCTACAGGAGCAACAGACTTTGCCATTACCTATACGGGTTTAACTATCCAATAGTATTAAAATAAAATATTTATGAAAAAACTATCCTCAACGGGATAGTTTTTTTTTAAATTCTATCATTTCATTTCTCTATATTTGTTATAACAAAACCTATAAACTTATGAAAAACCTATTTTTAATAATGATAGCTTTAACCACAATTGCTTCATTTGGACAAAAACAAAAAAAACAGCCAAAAACAAAAGCTTTGAAATATCCTACCACAGAAAAAATCCCAGTGACTGATGATTATTTTGGTGTAAAAGTGACCGATAATTACCGTTGGTTGGAAGATGATAAATCTCCAAAAACCATGGCTTGGGTCAAAGCACAAAATGTTGTAACTTATGGTTATTTAGACCAAATTCCGTTTAGAAATAGTTTGAAAGCCAGGGTAGAAAAATTATGGAATTACGAAAAAATTTCTGCTCCTTTTAAAGAAGGAAATTTCACTTATTTTTATAAAAATAATGGACTCCAAAATCAATCTGTTTTGTATAGAAAAGATGCTTCTGGTGCAGAGGAAATTTTTTTAGACCCAAATACTTTTTCAAAAGATGGAACCTCATCTTTGGGTGGCGTGGATTTTTCTAAAGATGGTTCCAAAGTAGCTTATGGAATTTCAGTAGGTGGCAGCGATTGGAGAAGTGTTATTATTATGGATGCATTATCTAGAAAAATTATTGAAGATACTATTGTCGATGTCAAATTTAGTGGCATTTCATGGAAAGGAAACGATGGTTTTTATTATTCCAGCTATGACAAACCTGAAGGAAGTGAATTATCTGCCAAAACTGACCAACACAAATTGTATTTTCATAAATTGGGAAGCAAACAAAAAGAGGACAAAGTAATTTATGGATTGGATGAAAAACGTCGCTATGTAAGTGGTGCAGTTTCTGAGGATAATAAATATTTGTTTATTTCGGCTGCCAATTCTACTTCTGGAAATGAACTATATATGATGGATTTGAGTACAAAAAAACCCAAACTTATTACTATTGTAACAGGTTTTGAAAACGATGTGGATGTCATAGATAATGTAGGCTCAAAACTGTACATATTAACCAATTTAAAAGCGCCAAACAAACGAATAGTAACGGCTACTTTCAAAAAACCAACACCAGAAAATTGGAAAGATTTTATTCCAGAAACAGATCAAGTTTTAACACCTTCCATTGGTAGTGGCTATTTTTTTGCCAATTATATGAAAGATGCCATTTCAAATATTAAGCAATATAATTATGAAGGGAAACTAGTTCGTGAAGTTGAGTTGCCAGGTATAGGAACTGCTGGAGGATTTAATGGTAAAAAAGAAGACAAGACTTTGTACTATTCTTTTACCAACTATACAACTCCAGGAACTATTTATTCTTTTGAACCAAAAGCAGGAACATCAGCTGTTTACCAAAAACCAGTTTTAGATTTCGATGGAAACGATTATGAATCGAAACAAGTTTTTTATACCTCAAAAGATGGTACAAAAATCCCAATGATTATTACCCATAAAAGAGGAGTAGAACTTAATGGTAAAAACCCAACTATTTTATATGGATATGGTGGTTTTAATGTGAGTTTAACTCCTGCTTTTAGTATCCCAAATGCTGTTTGGTTGGAAAATGGTGGCGTTTATGCAGTACCAAATCTTCGTGGCGGTGGCGAGTACGGAAAAGCATGGCACGATGCAGGAACCAAAATGCAAAAACAAAATGTATTTGACGATTTTATTGCTGCAGCAGAATATTTGATAGCTGAAAAATACACTTCATCAGACTTTTTGGCCATTCGTGGTGGTTCCAATGGTGGGCTATTAGTTGGCGCAACTATGACACAACGTCCAGATTTAATGAAAGTGGCTTTGCCAGCAGTGGGTGTTTTGGATATGTTGCGTTACCATACTTTTACTGCGGGTGCAGGTTGGGGCTATGATTATGGAACTGCCAATGATTCCGAGGAAATGTTTAATTATATCTATAAATATTCGCCAGTTCAAAATGTAAAAACGGGTGCCAAATATCCAGCAACTTTGGTCACCACAGGCGACCATGATGATCGAGTAGTGCCGGCACATAGTTTTAAATTTGCTGCTGAATTGCAAGCAAAACAAACAGGGACAAATCCTACCTTAATAAGAATTGATGTGAATGCTGGACACGGTGCAGGAAAATCTGTAGCAGCTTTAATTCAAGAAAGCGTAGATATTATGTCGTTTACTTTGTTTAATATGGGAATAAAAGAATTGCCGAGTTTGAAGAAGTAGATTTACATAAATATTATAAACACAAATTTCACTGATTTTTCACTAATTAATTTGTGTAAATTAGTGAAATTTGTGTAAAACTACCCATGAATACTTTCTTGCTTTCCGTATTTTACAATAATGGAATCTTCAAAGGCTATCCAATCCAACCAACGTTTGTTGACTTCGGTTTCGTTGCCATATTTCCTGGCTAAAGTGATAAATGTGGTATAATGCCCAGCTTCGCTAATCATTAAATCACGGTAGAAAGATGCCATTTCTTCATCTTTTATATTTTCGGATAATACTTTAAAACGTTCGCAACTTCTAGCTTCTATCATGGCAGAAAAAAGCAATCTATCTACTAATGATTGAGTGCGACTACCATCTTTCTTTAGAAATTTGAATAATTCGTTTACATAATTATCTTTGCGTTCTCGACCCAGCTGGTATCCTTTCTTTTTGATTAAATCGTGTACCATTTGCAAATGTTCGAGTTCTTCACGAGCAATAATAAGCAATTCGGTAACCAATTCTTCTTGTTCAGAGTTTTGTGTAATCATCGTAATGGCATTGGTGGCTGCTTTCTGTTCGCACCAAGCATGGTCTGTCAAAATTTCTTCGATATTGGTTTCCACAATATTTACCCAAGTGGGATCTGTTCTTAATTTAAGGCGTAGCATAATTGTCTATTGAGACTGCAAATTTAGTAAATAGAATGGTTCATATTTAAAAAAACAAAAAACAAATAAATTCCAATATTTTAAATCTCAAAAAAAGTAATTGTAAATTCTGTGTTTTTTTGAAATTTTGATTTTGGATTTTGTCATTTAAAATTTAAAATTTGGAATTTAAAATTTGGAATTTGTACTTTGCAAAAAAAAAACATTGTCAAAAATACTTTTAATTATAGGTTTGGTCTGGCCAGAACCAAAATCATCGGCAGCTGGAACCAGAATGTTGCAATTGATTGATTTATTTAAAAAGCAAGACTTTGATGTTGTTTTTGCGTCTGCTGCTCAAGAAAGCGATTTCTCTTTCGATTTAAAATCGATTGGTGTTGCTACTCAAAAAATAAAATTAAATTCTTCTAGTTTTGATGAATTTATAACCGAATTGAAACCTGAAATTGTACTTTTTGATAGATATATTATTGAAGAACAGTTTGGCTGGCGGGTTCATGAAAACTGCCCAAATGCAATTCGGATTTTAGATACCGAAGACTTGCACTGTTTGCGACTTGGAAGACAAAATGCTGTTAAGAAAAATATGCCTTTTGAAATATCGAATTTATTAAATTCGGATATCGCAAAGCGAGAAATTGCAAGTATTTATCGTTGTGATTTGACATTGATGGTTTCTGAATTTGAAATGGAAGTTCTAAACTCGATCTTTAAAATTGATAAAAGTTTATTGCACTATTTACCTATTTTTTATGCAAATATAAATGCTGAAGAAATTCCAAATTTTCAAGAAAGAAAAGATTTTGTTTTTATTGGCAACTTTCTTCATGAACCCAATTTTGATGCAGTAAAACAAATTAAAGAAAAAATTTGGAGCAAAATATCCAAGCAATTGCCCGAAGCAAGTATATATATTTATGGTGCCTATCCATCGCAAAAAGTATTACAATTGCATAATGAAAAAGAAAAGTTTTATGTGCATGGACGTGCTGAAAATGCAGATATTGTAATTAAAAACGCCAAAGTTTTACTAGCTCCTTTGCGATTTGGTGCAGGTTTGAAGGGGAAATTATTGGAAGCTATGATTGTTGGAACGCCAACCATAACTACAAATATTGGGTGTGAAGGTATTTCTAATAACAATTATTGGAATGGATTTATTACTGATGATTTTGATGATTTTGTTGTAAAATCTATAGAATTGTACAACAATGAAAATTTATGGATTAATCTTCAAAAAAATGGTTTTGAAATTATTAATAACAAATTTAAAATGGAATTTTTCGAACAATTATTCTCGAAAAAATTAAATCAAATAAAATCTAACATTGTTACACATAGAAGTCAAAATTTTTTCGGAAATTTACTAATTTATCACTCCAATTTGAGTACAAAATACATGTCGAAATGGATAGAAGAAAAAAATAAATAAAACATAATTACATTACATAAATTTTGTTAATTTTATAACTGTAATAATTAATTTTGCGCTATGAAATTTATTTATAAATGCTAAAAAAATACGTCTTACTATTTCTATTATTTATAATTTCAATTTCTGTAATTGGTCAAGTTTTTGATTTCAAATTATTAAACCAAGAAAATGGTTTGCCTTCGTCAGTTATTAATGTAATGTATCAAGATAGTCGCGATTTGACTTGGATTGGTACCAAAGGTGGTTTGGTGAAATTTGATGGTGTATTGTTTGAAACGTATAATAAAAGTAGTGGTTTATCCAATATTGACATTACAGATATAGTCGAAGATTCTAATAAAAATTTACTTATTGCAACCAAATCTGGAGGAGTTTTTATTTTTGATGGTGAAAAATTCATCAATAAATTCAATATTTCAAAAAATAATCTAACCTCAAATAGTGTTTTAAAAATTGTAAAAACGAGTTCAGGAATCGTTGGGATTTCAGAAAATGAAATCTTTCAAATATCTTTTGAGTATTCGTATAAATTAATTTCAAAAATTGAAAATCAGTTTGATACTGTAAATTCTTTCTTAGAAACATCCAAAAATGTTTATTTAATTGCTACTGAAAATGGTATTTTTGAATTTAGAAATAACACCATCAACAGACTATTTTCCAAAATGATAAATGGAAATGCAACTGCTTTTAAAGACTTAAATAATAGGATACATATAGGGACTGATAAAGCAGAACTTTTTACGTTATTAAATGATAAATTATCTGAACCAATAATTATCAGAAACAATGATAAAAAATTGTTTCCTATTAATCATTTATTTGTTGCGCGAAGTGGAAATTTATGGATGAGTAGCAATACAATTGATGGGATTTGCCTAAAAGCGGAAGATTACATTTCATTTTTTGATGAAAAAAATGGTTTTGATGGAAGAGATGTAAGTGGTTTTTTTCAAGACAAACTCAAAGATTTATACATTGGTACTTCTGGGAGCGGTTTATTTAAAATTAATGCACAAAAATTTTTAGGTTTTGGGAAAACAAAATATTTAAACAGTTCAAAGATCTTTTCGATTATAAGTCAAAAAAAATATTTTTATTTTTTTGATACAGAAAAGGGTATTTTGCAATTTATTTCCGCGCCTGATGGCAATTTATCATTATTGAAAATTTTCCCAGTTAAAAACGGTTTCTCGTCCATAGTGAATGCTAATGATGAAGTTATTTTTTCAACCAGCAGCGGTTTAATAATCTTCAACAAAAACACCGTCAGAAATATTAATTTGTGCGAACAATTGAAAGTAGATGAAATAAATATAAAGTCAATATTTCAAGATAAAAAACAGCGATATTTCATAGCTACACAAAGTCAAGGTTTGATGATTTTGGATAAAGACTTTAAAATTCTGAAAAGATTTACAAAAAAAAATATTCCAAATTTGGGCAATAATGTTTCAACAATTATCGAAGTTGAAACCAACAAATGGTATATAGGCTCCTCAATGGGTGTATTTTTATTAAAAGAAAAAGACAATAAATTCTATTATTCCAAAATTATTATTGATGATAATATAAAAATTGGAACCCAAGATAGTTTTGGAAACTTTTGGTTTGCAGGCGATATGAAGCTGCATTCCATAGCAAAAAACAATAAAAAGAAATTTTACACAGAAAAATCAGGAATACTTTCTACCTTAATTTATACGTTAATTGGAAATAACGAAAACGAAATATTATTAGGCAGCAATTTGGGTATTGCAAAAATCAAAGTTAATAAAAATGCTGAAATTGAAAGTATTGATAATTTTAATCCCAAAAATGGATTTACAGGACTAGAAACCAACTACAATGCACAATTTAAAGAAGTAGACGGTGGAAATGTTTATTTTGGAACTTCAAAAGGGATTTATTTATCATTATCAAGATATAAAACTGAAGAAATAATTGTTCCAAAAATTGAAATTACCAAAATTAATATATTAAACAATAAAAATATTTGGAACACGAATTCGAGTAATAAATGGATTAATTTGCCTCCTCAAAATTATACTTTCGAAGAAAATGAAAACCAATTAACCTTCGAGTACAAAACTATAAATAATAAATTTTCAGAATCTGCTTTATATTCTTATATTTTAGAAGGAAATACTAAAAATTGGTCAAAACCATCAAAGCAAAATCAAGTTACATTTTCCAATATTAATTACGGAAATTATACTTTTAAAGTTAAAATAGTTGATAATCTTGGAAAGCAAATTAGTCAAGTCGCTTTTTATAATTTCAGTGTAAAAACGCCATTTTACTTTACTTGGTGGTTTATATTGAGT
Organism: Flavobacterium sp.; assembly: GCF_031363805.1. Taxonomy (GTDB): domain Bacteria; phylum Bacteroidota; class Bacteroidia; order Flavobacteriales; family Flavobacteriaceae; genus Flavobacterium. The sequence goes on from NZ_JANLVD010000132.1 coordinate 15,654, forward strand.
ACTATTATTTTGCTGTTTACCATTATAAATATAATTTTTAATAAAACTTCAAGTTATAATAAAGATTTTGTAAAAAATTATTCAGAAATTGAAACTTCAAATGAACAGTTTAGTTTGTATTTTTTGTTTTTGGGTATTAGTTTGCCCTTTATTGAACTTTTAATTGAACTAGGAGGTGTAAGGCAAACAGATACTTTGCAACTAAATCTTGTGGTTGGTGCTTTGCTAATTTTAGTTTATTTACTAAGTAGAAAATTTAAAATTATATTCAATAATTTAAATATAATTTTTATCATAGCTTATTCAATTTACGGAGTTACAACTATTTTGAAAATTATATATTATCCTACTAGTTTAGATTCTATACTAGAATTTGTATTTATGTTTATTTTGGGCTACAATCTATTTAAAACTTTAAAAGCATATTGGCTCTTTGTCTTTTTGATTTTTGGATTGGTAATTAGTTTGTATACTACAAATTGTATTTCAAAAACTATCATGATTACTTTTGTGAACATTTGTTTTTTGGTTGCCATTTTAAACCATGTTCGTCATATTTCAAACCTAAATTCTAAAGACAAATTTTTGTTTGCAGATGATATAATCAATAAAGGAACATCGCTAGTATTAGCAGTTAATAAAGCAGGAGAAGTTGTTTATTGTAGCCAAACTATTAAGCAAATTTTAGGATTTAATCCTTCGGAAGTCATGGGATTTAGCTATTGGTTGCTAACCGATGATTCAGAATTTACTACAGAAAATTACAAACCAAGCAACACACTTTACATAAGAAAATTAAAATGTAAAGACGGAAGCTACAGACACATACAGTGGAAAGATTCCAAATATTCTGATGATTTATATGTAGGTGTTGGACAGGATGTTACCGAGAGAGTTCAAATTGAAAACCAATATAAAAATTTAATTCAAAATGCATCCGATGTGATTTATGAATTAGATAAGTACGGTTTTTTTGTTTTTGTAAATAATTTTGCAGCACAAATGTTAGATTATAAAATTGAAGATTTTTATCACAATCATTTTACCGAATTTGTACGTGAAGATTTTAGAGAAACAGTTTCGGAATTTTATTTCAACTTTGATAAAAACAATTCAAATTTTCCTCCTTTAATTTTTCCAATTCTGACTAAAGATGGAAGGAATATTTGGCTATCTCAAATAGTGACTGTCAAGAAAGATGATTTGGGAAATATTATTGGTTTCTCTGCCATTGCTAGAGATATAACACAATTAAAAGACAACGAAGAAGAAAGCAAAAAGAGACAAGAAAAATTGCAAAAATACAATGAAACACTAAACAAATTAGTATCTACTTCATACAATGAAAATGATTCATTGCTTAAAATACTTCAAAATATTTTAAAATTAACAGCCAAAGCCTTAAACATTAATAGGGTTAGCTATTGGGAAAATTTGCCCGACCTATTGAATTGTGTAACAGAATATGACAGCGAAAAAAACCAATATACGAGTGACAATCATTGCTTAAAAATTGAACGACCTATTTATTTTAAGGCTATAAATTCGAAAAAAATATTAATTTCAAACGACGTTTTTAAAAATCCAGATCTTCAAGAATTTTATGAAGGTTATTTTGCCGAGAAAAGCATAAAATCTATGTTGGATATTTCAATATTCTTAAATGGAGAAGTAGCGGGATTGATTAGCGTTGAATCTGTTAACAAACAAGTAAATTGGAACGATGATGACATTAGTTTTGTACGATCCATAGCTGATATAATTGCCATTACGCTCGAAAAAAATCAAAGAATTGTGGTAGAGAAAAAGCTAGCTTACAAAAGCGAATTATTATCTGCCATTACAAAAATTACTAACAAATTTTTAATAAACTCAAACATAAACTTAATTTTTGATGAAATTCTTTCTACCATAGGTATGGCTACAAAAGTGGATAGAGCATACTATTTTGAAAATGATGATAAAAATAAAATGACGAGTCAAAAATTTGAATGGACTTCAAAACAAAAATATTCAGAATTAGAAAATTCTAGTTTGCAAAATTATAAACACGAATATTTTGAAGAATACATTCATATTTTGGAACAAAATAAACAATATAATTTTATTGTAAAAAAAATAAAAAATTCAACATATAAAAAAACGTTACTAGATCAAAAAATACTATCTATTATAATATTGCCCATATTTGTAAAAAATCAACTGTATGGTTTTATTGGTTTCGACGATTGCTCCAAAGAAAGAATTTGGTCTGAAGATGAGATAAACATTCTAGAAACATTATCGGTTAACATTTCATCATCATTTGAAAGAAACATCAATGAATCCATGATATTTGAAAGTGAAGAACGATTCAAACTACTAGCCAACAACATTCCTGGAACAGTATATTTATCAAAATTTGACGAGACTTCTACCAAAGTTTATTTAAACGATGAAATTGAAACCCTAACAGGATATTCAAAATCCGAATTTTTAGAAAGCAAAGTTTCTTTTATTGACTTAATTCATCCAGACGATGTTGCTTTGGTAATGAAAAAAGAGAAAGATGCCATTTCAAAAAAGCAAAAAATACACTCCATATATAGAATTATTCATAAAAACAATAGGATTGTATGGGTTGAAGAATTTGGAGAAGCCATTATCAAGGACGGCGACATTGCATTTATAGAAGGTATTTTTATAGATATTACCGAAAGGAAAGAAAAAGAAAAAGCCATTCAAGACAAAGAAATTGCAGAAGCTTCGAATAAAGCAAAATCTGAATTTTTGGCTAATATGAGTCATGAAATTCGTACACCATTAAATGCTATAGTAGGATTTTCAAATTTATTGCAAGATTCAAAACTTGAAAAAAGCCAAAAGGAATACATCAATACTGTAAACCAATCGGCGCACATATTGCTTGAAGTTGTGAACGATATTCTTGATTTCTCGAAAATTGAAACTGGAAAACTGGAGCTCGAATACCGCAAAACAGATTTGTTTGAAATAGTCAATCAAATTATAGACATAATAAGATTTGATTCTGAACAAAAAGGAATAACCTTAAATTTGTCTGTACAAAACGATATCCCAAAATATGTCAATGTGGATACACTTCGTTTAAAGCAAATTTTAATAAATCTTTTATCAAACGCCGTAAAATTCACTAATATTGGTGGTGTACAATTTAATATCGAGCTCATTTCCAAAAATACCAAAAAAGCTAAAATTCGTTTCTCTATTATAGATAGCGGTATAGGAATTAAACGAAACAATCAGGATAAAATTTTCGAACCATTTTCTCAAGAAGACAGCTCAACAACACGCAAATATGGAGGATCTGGTTTAGGCTTAACCATATCCAGCAACCTGCTTCAGTTAATGGATAGTAAATTGGAATTGAATAGCGATTATAAAAAAGGTAGCAATTTCTATTTTGATCTGAATCTCGTATATTTTCAGGAATCAGTTACAGAAGAAATAAATATTGATTTAATAGAAGTAGAATACGAAAATTTAAGCCAAACCAACAGAAACATTGTGTTTGATAAAATCAAGAAAATTTTGGTCGTAGAAGACAATAAAATAAATATGCTTCTTGCAAAAACATTAATAAAAAATATAATGCCAAATGCTATAGTTTATGAAGCATTAAATGGCAAAATTGGATTAGAAAAATACAATGAACTCAAACCAGATTTAATTCTATTAGATATTCAAATGCCAATTTTAAACGGATATGAAACCACAATGGAAATTAGAAAAACCGACAAAAAAATACCAATTATAGCATTGACTGCAGGAACAATAATGGGAGAAAAAGAAAAATGCATTAAAGCAGGGATGAACGATTATATTTCAAAACCTATCATAAAAGATCTCTTTGAAAATATATTATTACGCTGGTTGCAATAAAACTAAAAAGTATATTTGTATAATATTTAAAAATTAAATTATGAAATGGATAGGTCGACGTCAAAGTGAAAATGTAGAAGACAGAAGAGGCATGTCTGGTGGAGGCAAAGCCATAATTGGTGGTGGAGCTATTGGAATTATAGTTTTATTGCTACAATTATTTGGAGGCGAAACAGGACAAAATATTGGAAATATTCTTGAGCAAACAAATGGTCAACAATCTCAACAAACAACCCAAACAGAATCAAGACCGTTAACAGAGGAAGAAAAAGAAATTGGCGCTTTTGTATCCACAGTTTTTGCAGATACAGAAGACATTTGGGCAAAAATATTCCAAGAAAACAACCTCGAATACCGCCAACCAAAAATGGTATTATTTACAGAAGCAGTGGAAACAGCCTGCGGAAGTGCTACCTCCGCCTCTGGACCATTTTATTGTCCAGGTGACGAAAAAGTATATATGGATTTGGCATTTTTCAACGAACTTCAAACACGTTTTGGAGCCAAAGGTGGCGATTTTGCCATTGCTTATGTCATTGCACACGAGGTGGGACATCATATTCAAACCGTAATGAGAACCTCAAACAAAGTACGACAACTACAGCAAAATCAGAACCAAACCCAAGCCAATAAACTATCTGTAGCGCTGGAACTACAAGCAGATTTCTATGCTGGGCTTTGGGCAAAATACAACCAAGAAAATCTTGATATGGACGATCTAGATGAAGCCCTCAGCGCAGCGCAAGCAGTAGGCGACGATGCCATTCAAAGTAGAACACAAGGTCATGTGGAACCAGATTCCTTTACACACGGAACTTCAGAACAACGTAAATATTGGTTTATGAAAGGTTTTAAAACTGGCGATATTCGTCAAGGCGATACCTTTGCAGAAATAAATTAATTTTCTTTTGGGCATTCCCAAAAACAAAAAACTTGTTTTAATCACCATTGTGAATAAAACAAGTTTTTCGTCTGGCTTTCGGCTTTATCTTTTTTATTTTATCATCTTGCGCTTGTCGAAAGACAAAAATAAAAAAGGATTCCGCCTTAAACAAAGTTCACTGAACTCCTATGAAAATAAATATTATGTGAAGTAATTCCTAATGCAACAAATACTTATTTTATTCTGCAATATGGGATGATAATTTACAAAAGAGAATGAAAAAGCTAACCATCATATTATTCGTCCAATTACATAACAGATTAAATAATATTACCACTTCACCTTTTTAATATAAACATATTAGCAAAAAAAACCAATAGTTAACAATATCAGTTAAGCCCAATTACTCGGTCTGTCTGCTATAGTTAGGGTGTGTTTTTAGGCTCCCGATAGATCAGGATTAAAGTTAGTTTCGTATTTGGAAGTTCAGTCTTGAATTAATACATTTGGCTTGTCAAATCATCAACTTTTGCTAAACTGTTGTGCATCAGTTTACAATATGGAGAAAAAAGATATCAACATTTCAAATCACATCGAATTCAGTTGTTGTTTGTAATCTTTCAAAAGGGATATTTTTTTTAAAGTAGCTACCAATGATGATAAAATATTTATTTCAAAATTTATAAAAGTGTAAGATTTTTAATTTAAAATATTGGGATATGAGAAATTTAATTTTATCATTGTTTCTAACTATTAGTTTGAATGGATTTGGCCAAATTCAAACCAGAAAAGTTTTGTTTTTAGGAAATAGTTATACCTATGTTAATGATTTGCCTCGAATTGTTTCTGATTTAGCAGCAAATACTGGCGATATTTTGATTTATAACAGCAATTTAATTGGAGGTTACACACTCGAAAATCATTTTGCAAGTACCGTTTCAAAAAATAAAATTCTTTCCAGCAACTGGGATTATATTGTGTTGCAAGAACAAAGTCAGCGACCTGCGTTTATAGGTGCTTTAGCATTTTTAAATTCATTTGGGGATTTGAAAGGTTTTATAAAACAAAACAAACCTTGTGCCCAAATTACTTCTTTTATGACATGGGGATATCAGAATGGAGATACACAAAATTGTGCAACTAACCCAAGTGTATGCACCTATACAGGTATGGATAATCTTATAAAGGATAGATATATGGAGTTTTCAAATGTGTTTGAATCAGAAGTTACACCAGTTGGTGTAGTTTGGAGATATATAAAACAAAATTATCCAAACATTAATTTGTATCAATCAGATGGTAGTCATCCATCATTAGCAGGTTCTTATCTTGCTGCTTGTTGTTTTTATACCTCAATATTTAGGAAAAATCCAGCATTGATTTCTAATAATTATGGACTAGATGCCAATACGGCTTCAATTATAAGAAACGCAACAAAAACTTTAGTGTTTGATCAAATGTTAAATTGGTATATCGGAAAGTACGTTCCAAATGCTAACTTTAATTATAAAATTGGTATTGGAACTAATCAAATTGTCATTGACAGCGTTACACCAACATACCGCGATTCTGTTATTTGGGATTTTGGAGACGGAACAACATCAACGGCAGCATTACCACCATCCCACAGTTATGCAACAGAAGGAAATTACACTGTTAAATTGACCTCAAATAAATGTTATTTGGGTCAAAATCTCACTTCAATTTTTGAACGAAAAGTCAATTTTTGCTCACACACCAATACTATTCTCCCAAATTATTTAGTACTTTGTCCCAATGTATCTGGAACAATTTCGACACAAACTGCGGACAGTTATCAATGGTTAGATTTTTATGGAAACCCTATTGCTGGTGCAACCAATCAATCTTTAACGGTTTTTTCGGGTCAATCAATTAGCGTACTAACAACCTTTAATGGCTGTACAGAAAGATCACCTCAAATGGTAATTGATGCTTATATAGATATAGGTGGTGGTAGCCCTTGTAATTTAGGTATTATCGAAGTTGATAAACCATATGAAATAACCACTTTTCCAAATCCAACTCAAAACATTTTAAATGTTCAAACTACTGTAATCATCAAAGAGATTTCAGTTTATGATGTGTTAGGTAAAAAAGTAATTACTAATAAAGTTTCAGTTGATTCAGTTGATGTTTCTAATCTAGCAAAAGGAATCTATATAATCAAAGTTCTTGGAGAAGATGATAAAAAATTTACTGCAAAATTTATTAAAGAATAAACAATGAAAACAAATTTTTTAATATTAATTTATTGGTATTAAGGTCATGTGAAAAAGAGTATGATTCCTCAACTCTTCAGAAAGTTACAAAGAAAAGGCTAGCAATAGGCTAGTTAAAATGTTTTCGCTACACGATTAAAATGTAGCTCTTGCTTGAAGTCCTGTATCAAAAACTAAAATATTGTTAGCACTTAATGGACACTTTTTTATTAATTCTTTTAAAGCAAACTCTTGTTTAATAAACGATTGTTGTGTAAATATTTTTGAATTAATAGGAATGTTAGAAAAAGTAATACGAAACTCGTTTCACAAAGATTCATATTTTCAAAACCAAATATCTAATGTAATTATTTGATACAATCAAAGCATAATCGTCTGTAAAATCACAAATAAATATACTCATCAAAAGTATGTTTTACAATTTTATACACCAGAAAAAGATGTTAATATCTGCAAGAGTATAGAAAAAGAATAATTACACTTCGTTAACATTTGAAACATTAATAATTTGATTAACAATATTTTAACAAACTATAATTTGCAATGACTGTTTAATACTTTAATTTTATAATCAAATAATCAAATAATCAAATAATCAAATAATCAAATAATCAAATAATCAAATAATCAAATAATCAAATGAAATTGAAAATAATACTTTTAACAAAAATTAAAAAATCCATCTTGTTTTTTGTTTTTATGCTCCTTTTACCAATTATTTCATTAGGACAAAATAATGGGCTAGGACAATACTTAACCAATCAAACATTATTGCATACATCTGGAAATAGACAATATGCTATATATATTCCAGTAAACTATAATAGTGCGCAACCAGTACCATTGATATTACTTTTTCATGGTTTTACCAATACAATTAGTACCATGTTCAATGATTCAGAAATGCAAGCTTTGGCAGATGCGAATAAGTTTATTTACGCAATACCTCAAGGTTTGGGTAATTTGCCTGGATGGAGTATAGGTTTAAGCTTTGGTGGAAATGCAGACGATCTAGGATTTGCAAGAAGTTTAATTGATAGAATTGCTTTAAATTATAGTATTAATCCCAAGAGAGTCTATGCAGCTGGATTTTCTAATGGAGGGTTTTTTAGCTACCAATTGGCTTGCCAACTTAGTGACAAAATTGCTGCAATAGCTTCTGTGGCTGGAAGTATGAATCCTGCTTGGATAAGTGGCAGTAATCCTACTTGCAACCCACAACACCAAATGCCCATTTTACAATTTACTGGAACAAATGATAATGTAATTCCAATTGCTGGTGGAAATGGCGGTAGTCCACTTAATAATGTTTTTAATTACTGGAAAAGTTTTAACAATACAAATGCAACGCCAACAATAACAAATATAAATTCTGTTACACAACGTACAGTTTATAATAATGGAAATAATGGTGCTACTGTCGAATTTATAGAAATTGGAGGTAGAGGACACGAATGGCCAAAAACTACGACTACAGGACTCAGAGAAAATGCATCTATTAGAATTTGGGATTTCTTTTCAAGATATGATATAGATGGTATAATTACACCATTATCTGTTAATACATTCGATAAAACTGGAGTTTCTATTTATCCGAATCCAACAAATTCTGTCATAACTATCAATAATGTAAATTTTCTGGATAAGGAACAATACAATATTGCTACTGTTACCGGTCAAGTTATAATGACTGGAAAAATGGCTTCTTCTAGTCAACAAATCGATATTTCCAATTTAAGTGATAGTATTTATTTTTTAAATATTGGTGATAGTACTTTCAAGATAATTAAAATCCAATAAATCAAATCGAATGCAGCTTGGGCTCAATCGAACAAGGCTTAGGCTCAATCGAATTAATTTTACATAAACTCGCAACCCACAACTTCTTACCCCAACCAACCTTCTCTATCCAAACTTCTGTATTGAATGGCTTCCGCAATATGCGATGAAACCACCTTTTCTGCACCTTCCAAATCGGCAATAGTTCTAGATACTTTCAAAATTCTATCAAAAGCACGCGCCGAAAGATTCAAACGTTCCATGGCTGTTTTCAGTAATTGCAAAGAATCATCATCAAGTGCACAATGCTCTCGAATTTGTTTGGTACTCATTTGTGCATTATAATGTATATTATCAAAAAGTTCAAAGCGTTCCGTTTGAATTTCCCTTGCCGCAGTAACGCGCTTTCTAATATCCACACTACTTTCCCCATTGCGTTTTTCAGTTAGTTTTTCAAAAGGAACTGGTGTCACTTCAATATGAATGTCTATTCTATCCAAAAGTGGTCCAGAAATCTTGCTCAAATAGCGTTGCATTTCATTTGCCGATGAGGTATTGGGCGAATCTGGATCATTAAAATAGCCACTCGGACTAGGATTCATACTGGCCACCAACATAAAAGAAGATGGATAAGTGATGGTAAATTTTGCTCTAGAAATAGTCACTTCTCTATCTTCCAAAGGCTGTCGCATGACTTCTAAAACTTCCCGTTTGAATTCTGGCAATTCATCCAGAAACAAAACCCCATTGTGTGCCAAGGATATTTCGCCAGGCTGCGGATAACTTCCGCCACCAACTAGCGATACACTCGAAGCAGTATGATGCGGAGAACGAAATGGCCTTTGATTCATCAAACCAACATCTTTTACTTTGCCCGCCACACTGTGAATTTTGGTGGTTTCCAAAGCTTCTTTCAAAGTCATTGGTGGCAAAATACTAGGCAAACGTTTGGCTAACATTGTTTTTCCGGAACCTGGAGGACCTATTAAAATAATATTGTGACCACCCGCTGCTGCAATTTCCATGCACCGCTTAATCCCTTCTTGACCACGAACTTCAGAGAAGTCAAAATCTGGGAAATCCAAGGTTTTATAAAATTCTTCTCGGGTATTAATTATAGTGGGTTCTAATGTTCCATTTCCTTCAAAAAAATCAATGACTTCCATTACATTTTCTACGCCGTAAACATCTAATCCAGAAACTATAGCAGCCTCTTTTACGTTTTGTTTCGGCAGAAAAAATCCTTTGTAACCTTCTTCTTTAGCTTTTATAGCAATTGGCAAAACGCCTTTTATGGGTTGCAAACTACCATCCAATGATAGTTCGCCCATAATGAGATAATTACCAACTTCTTCAGATTTTATCTGTCCTGAAGCTGCCAATATTCCAATGGCCAATGTCAAATCGTAGGCAGAACCTTCTTTTCTCAAATCGGCGGGTGCCATATTGATGGTTATTTTCTTAACAGGAAGATTATAACCGTTATTTTTTAAAGCAGCAGCAATACGATAACTACTTTCTTTTATAGCATTATCTGGCAAACCAACTAAATGGTAGCCAACTCCTTTATCAATATTGACTTCAACGGTTATTGTCGTGGCTTCAACTCCAAAAACGGCACTTCCAAAAACTTTAATTAACATGGCTTATATTTTAGATTTTAAAAATAGATATTATTTGCTTAATATCACACCTTTGATGTAATTAGTTTTAATGATAATTTTCCTCGTTTCTATGTTGAAGTTCATTAAGGATTTTTCTTATTTTCCTTATGAAAAAATTATTAAAATTGGATAATAATACAACTAGAGTTAAGTAATTTGGAATTATTTGGCTAAATATAATTGTATAAGACAATCTTGCTATCGGGATATAAATTTCATTTTGGTGTGAAACCTAATAATTTATTGGAAATAGTCAATTTTTTATTTGAAGTTTGTGTTTGATTATGAATATTTGTTAGATTTTAAAAGATTTAAACAAAAGCTTTAATTGGAATATTAAAAGTTTAAGCCTTCTCTAAAATCTTATTGTCAAAACCAAATAAATGGTCTTTCTTAATCATATCGGCAATACCAGAAGGAAGCAGTTCTTCCCAGCCAGCTTGATTTTCACTAATCATTTTGAGTACTTTTCGAGAAAATATTTTAAGGTTGTCTCTTTCAAAATCCGTAATATCAATAACTTTTCCATTGTAGGCAAAGAATTTGTACAATTCCTTCATACGTGGATGTACCTTAAGATTTTGTGAATTGATGACATTTCCATCTTCGTCTTCCATTGGGTACAAAAAAACTTTTAAATCGCGGTAAAAAAGTTTTCCAAATGCTTCCAAAATGCCACCACTCAAATGACGATAGTATTTCTCGTCAAAAACATCAATTAAATTATTTACTCCCAGAGCCAATCCCATTCTTTCTTTCGTGTAATTAGAAAAATATTCTACAACTTTATAGTATTCTTGAAAATTGGAAATCATAACTGTCTGACCCAAAGAGCATAACAATTCTGCTCTGTCCATAAAATCGCGTTCATCAATTTCGCCACCTGAACTTAAATTGGATAACGTGATTTCGAAAATAACGAGCGTATTTTCTTTTTTTACTTTATTACCATCAACAAACATTTGAAGCGATTTCTCGTACATGTCCATATTTACTTTGGTTACAGGACGGAAACTGCCACGTAATGCCAAAATATTTTTTTTGTACAAAACAGCTGCTGGTAAATATTTTTCCCAGTAGGATCAAACATCACAGCATCTGTCATTCTATTTTTTACCAGTTGCAAACTCATTAATCTGTTGTCTACATCGGCAAATCGTGGTCCAGAAAAATTTATAGTATCTATTTCTAGTTGGTCAATATCAATATGATCATATAAATAGCGTAGTAATCTTTTTGGATCATTGTATTTATAAAAGGCGCCATAAATTAAATTTACACCTAGTTTACCTAGGGTTTCTTGTTGCAATTTGCCATCGGTTTCTTTAAAACGGATGTGCAAAAGTATCTCGTTATAAGCTTCATCGGAATCAATTTGGTATCGAATTCCAACCCAACCATGACCTTTAAATTGTTTTGCAAAATCTATAGTGGCAACCGTATTGGCGTAGCTAAAAAACATTTTGGTAGGATGCTTGTCTCTATTTAAACGCTGTTCAATCAAGTCTACTTCATGATCCAACATTTTTTTAAGACGACTTTCGGTTACATACCGACCATCTTCTTCAATACCATAAATAGCATCACTAAAATCTTTATCGTATGCAGACATTGCTTTTGCAATAGTTCCAGAAGAACCACCAGCTCTAAAAAAATGACGAACTGTTTCTTGACCGGCACCAATTTCTGCAAAGGTCCCATAAATATTGTCGTTAAGATTTATTCTCAAAGCTTTGTCGGTCGTTGATGGAATTTTCTCAATAACCTTGTCTCCTTTAAGCGTGATTTCTGTGTCCAATTTTTTATTTATTGAATTAATACTTTGCAAAGTTAACAAAATACGAAGTTTTACATCAAAATTATCTTTATTTTTGTAAAAAATTATTCGCTTGAAAATCTATTTTTTAGGAACTGGCACATCACAAGGTATTCCCGTAATAGGAAGCCAACATTCTGTGTGCAAAAGTGTAAATCCAAAAGACCATCGATTGCGAGTTTCTATTTGGATTGAATGGGATGATTTATCCATTGTCATTGATTGTGGGCCAGATTTCAGACAACAAATGCTTACTTCCAACTGTCAAAAAGTAGATGCCATTCTCTTCACCCATGAACATTCGGATCATACTGCTGGTTTGGACGATATTCGACCATTTTTTTTTAAACAAGGAAATATTCCTATTTATGGTCACGAAAGAATTCTAAAAAATTTAAAAAAACGTTTTGATTATATTTTTGAAACCGAAAATAGATATCCAGGTGCTCCAGGTGTTACTGAAGTAGAAGTTGTCAATAATCAAAATATAATTTTAGAAAATAAAATAATAATTCCCATAAACTTCATGCATGGCAATTTGCAAGTTTTTGGATACAGATTTGATAACTTTGCGTATCTAACCGATGTTAAAACTATTGAAAATTCCGAGATTGAAAAGCTAAAAAATTTAGATGTTTTGGTTGTAAATGCTTTGCGAGAAGAGCCACATGACACCCATTTTAATTTGGAAGAAGCATTGGATTTTATTAATATTGTAAAGCCAAAAAAAGCTTACCTAACTCACATTAGTCACATATTGGGCTTTCATGATGAGGTACAAAAAAAATTGCCAGAAAATGTATTTTTGGCTTATGATAATTTGACAATTAATTTATAATAATAATGAAAAAAATAATTTTATACGCTTTAATATTTTCAGTTTTAATGAATATTTTTCAGTTTATGTATTCTACCAAAAAATTCAATTTTGAAACAGCTCAAAATGAAAAATATCGTACAAGAATGAAAGATAGTCTTACCAAAATGGTAGCTGAAAAAGAAGAAGGCGATTACTTTTCGTTATCTTATAATGACAAAGCCATTGATTATTTGGAGCAATATGATGTCCAAAAATTAATGCCAAAAGTTAAAGAAAAATTAATGGATTTAAACACAAATCCTGCTGGAAATAAATTGATTCCCTACGATCAAATGGTTATTAACAAAGTTAGGTTTCTAAACCACCGATGGATTATTGCCGATTTTACTGGGCCATCTGGTTGGGGCGAAATTATTATTAAGTATTTTATTGAAAAAGATGAAAGTGTAACTTTTGAGACTGCGGAAACATTGTTGTATCCACAAGAATAGTCTTTAATGAAGAAGTTATTTTGGATTTTTTAACCACAAAGGTCACGAAGAAAAGCACAAAGGTCACGATACAAATATAAATAAAATTTTAATTAAGCTCACGAAGATTCATAGATTTTCCGAATTCTTGGTAAACCTTGTGATTTCTTTGTGACTTAGTGGTAAAATCTTAGTGAACTTTGTGGTTTAATCTTTGTGGACTTTGTGGTTAAATATTTTCCAACCATTTTTTAAAATCAAAAAAGTTGCTAGGAGAAATTCCGTGACCTATAGGATATTCTTTATACACATTTTCAATTCCTAAACTATCCAGCATAGGTTTTGCTTTTCGTGCCCAATCTACTGGAACTACTTGATCAACCGTGCCGTGTGAAGCGAATATTTTCAATTGAGAAAAGTCATTTTTTTCAAAACCATCTTTTGCAATTTCTGTATTAAAATAGCCACTCATAGCCACTATTCTTTTGACTTTTTCTGGATACGACAAACCAACAGCATAACTCAAAATGCAACCTTGACTAAAACCAATTAATGTTATATCATTTGCATCAATTGGATAATTTGCAACCAATTCATCTATAAATTCAGCAATCAAATCTCGAGAAGTCCGGGCTTGATTTAAGTCTGAAAACTTCTTTTCATCGGCATCAAAATCAATGGCATACCAAGCGTAGCTTTCATATTGCATGTTGTATGGCGCACGTGCAGAAACGACATAATATTCTTCTGGCAATTCTGATGCAAATGAAAATAAATCTTGCTCGTTGCTGCCATAACCGTGAAGCAATAGCAGTAATGGATTTTTATCTAATTTTATTTTTGGTTCTCTAATGAGGTGATGGAGTTTCATTTTGATTTAGGAATTATGATTTGATATTTGGGCTTTGGAATTAAAACTATAAGTTTTTAAATAATTTTTGGAAAAATTCTCCAACAATGGGAACCAATTTTTGTTCACCTTGAATAGCACCCACAAAACCATAAATCCACAATATAAATATGAAAAGATAAAATCCAGAGGAGACACCCCAATTGTCAAAATAGCTAACAAAATAGCCTAATGCAAACCAAGATACAAATATTCCTAGTGACTGTCTGATATGAAATGAAGCGAAATTATTTTTAGTTTCATTGTTCATAAAAATAGCGATAACAGTTCCAATAAAAGTCAAATAACTTATAATGGCAGTTTGCTTTCCTTGTTCGATATTGTTTTCCATTTTTTGTTACTTTAAGATAAGATTAATTGATTTTGATTGTAAATTCCATATACTTTTCCTTTCAATTGTTGATTTAAAAAGGCAGAATTTTTTGATTTTGAAAGTATATTTTCTAATGTAAAAATTGATTTTCCTTCTGGATTAAATAAACTAATATTGGCTTTTTCACCTTCTTCCAAACCTTTATTTTCTTGACCAAAAATAACTCTTCCCGATGTTAACTTTTCAATAATAATGTCCAAAGGTAAAATACTTTGTAAACTTCCAAATGCACTTTCTAATCCAATAGTTCCATTTTTTGCCAAATCAAATTCCATTTTTTTGTTTTCAATATCAATAGGATTATGGTCAGATGTAATGCAATCAATAGTATTGTCTATAATTCCAGCAATCAATGCTTTTCTATCGTCCTCGGTGCGAAGTGGTGGCGAAACTTTAAATCTTGTATCAAAACCTTCAATAGATTCGTCGGTTAAAATCAAATTGTGAATAGCAACACTGCATGTAACATATAAACCTTTTGCTTTGGCATCTTTTATTAATTGAACCGATTTTGCTGTTGAAATGGTTGGAATATGCAATTTTCCTCCAGTATATTCTAAAATAAAAAGGTTTCTGGCTATAATTAATTCTTCTGCAAGCGATGGAATTCCTTTCAAACCCAACATAGTAGAAACGATACCTTCATTGACCAATCCTTTTCCTTTTATGGTATTGTCTTGGCAAAATGCAATAACCAATCCGTCAAAATCTTGTGTGTATTGCAAACTTATTTTGAGCAAATTCGCATTGTCCAGACTTTTATTATAATCACCAAAAGCCATTGCTCCAGCATTTTTCATATCAAAAAGTTCTGCTAATTCAATCCCTTCACTATTTTTTGTTAATGCACCAATTGGGAAAAGTTGGGTTGCAAAACCATTCGCTTTTTGTCTTACAAAGTTAATTTGCGATTGGTTGTCCAGAATAGGGAAGGAGTTAGGTTGCAAACAAATGCCTGTGAATCCTGATTTTGCGGCTACTTGTAATCCGTTTGCAATAGTTTCTCGATTCTCAAAACCTGGTTCGCCGAACGAAACACTACTGTCGAACCAACCTTTGGAAACGTGCAGATTTTCTAATTTGAGTTCTTCAAAATTCTCAGTGTTTTGAATATTGGAACTCATTTTTTCAATCAAACCGTTATTGATTTTGATATCAATGACTTGATTGTGAAAATCACTTTTTGGATCAATAATTCGGGCATCTCTGATAATTAGATTCATTTTACAAATTTTTGTATCAATATTTCGAGAAAAATAAATAATAAAGTAATAATAAGAAACCATTTCCAAACTTGACTATCAGTTCTGTCAATTTGGATTGTTTCAAAAAAGGTCTCAATACTTTCAATTTTGTTCAAATCTGATAAAGTTTCATTGCTTGGCTTCTTTAAATTACTTTCTTTTCGATCAAAATTGAAACTGATGTTTTCGACCATTTTATTATTTTGCATCACTTCAAAATTTCCAGCTTGTTTTGGATTATCAGCACAAGTTATTTTTACTTTATCGTTCATAATTTGTTGCGACGGAATAAATTCTTCTGATGCATTTTTTATAGAAATAATTTCGTTATTGTTTATTTTGGCTGCAATTAAGATTGAATTTGAATTGCCAATCGTTTCAGCTTTCACTCCATTTTTGTCATTGCTTAAACCCATTTTATAAAAAGTTGGCACAATAAGTGGCGAATTCTGAAAATTGCTATTGGTTTTGTTAACTGGTGCAGAAAAAACAAATAAATTTCCCATTTGTTTTTGTACCGAAGTTAAAAAAGCACTTTGATCATCGTAACTTATTGCTTGAGGAAAATTGCTTTTTACAATAAATGATTTTAAGACATTTGGATATTGAAAATTGGTAATTTTTTTTTCAAATACATTAGAGAACAATGGATTTGAAAAATTAATCTTGGTTATCTTTTTTTCTTGCATTTGAAGATCTTGAAATTGAATGCCGCCAAAAACACTTAAAAAAGCATTCAAATTGGAAATTTCATTTTTATCTGATGGTATCAAAACCACATTGCCACCTTTTTCGACAAACGATTTCAAGTTAGTTTGCAATGCTACTGGAATATTATCAAGTTCATTTAAAATAACAGCATCTTGTTTGTTTAGCTGACTGTAATCTAAAGTTGTAATACTAGAATTTGAATAATTAAATTCGGGTTTTGTATAAATTCTCGACAAAAAATTACTCTTTTCAGCTTCACCAATACTTAAAACAGAAGTTAATTTAGGTTTAGAAATTGTAAAATACAATGTATTGTCGAAAGCCAAACTATTATCATTGATGCTGACATAACCATGAAAATCTTTTTTCGGAATTGTAAAATTGACTATTTCTTTATTCTTTTTTAAATTAAGAATCGTTTTGGCAATCAATTCTTTTTGGTTGTAAACAGAAACTGGAATGGCTTTATCTTCTTCAGAATTTGACGAAAACTGAACGGTTATTTCATAAAAATTATCGAGCGTTTGCGACATATAAACACTATCGATTGCGATATTTTTAAGTTGTTCTGCTTTTGGAATAATAAAATAGGTTTTATCGTTTTCTTTACTGCTTTTTAAATGATTTTTGTTCATTCCAATAGCATCGGTGATCACAACAATATCTTTGTTTACAAACGTTTTTCGAGATTTTATTTTCGTTAAAGCGGTTTCTAAAGAAAATGGAATCGCACTGTATTTTAAGTTTTGTAAGTCTTTTTCGATTGCATTAATATTGGTGTCCCAATAATTTTCATCGTTGGTAATCAATGAAAAATTACTGTTTTCTGGCGCAAACTCCATCAAATCTTGTACAGCTCGTTTCAATAATTCGCCTTTCTGACCTTTGGCTTGCATACTGTAAGAATTGTCAAGAACCACAAACAATTCGTTGTTGCTATTTTCGCTATCTTTTGCTTTAAAAAATGGTTGTGCGAAGGCAAAAATTAAAAATGTCAATAGTAATAATCTTGTGGTGAGAAGTAGCCATTTTTTAATTTTTGAGCTTTTTCGAGTTTGGATGGAGAGTTCCTTTAGAAATTTGACATTGGTAAAAAACTCTTTTTTAAACTTTCTGAGTTGAAATAAATGCACCAGAATTGGAATGACCAATAAAAAAAGAAAATATAGAATTTCTGGGTGTTTAAATTGCATTAAGAATCAATTACGAATTAAAAATTACGAATTACGATAAAAACCAAGCGTTTAAGACTTGCGAATACAATATTAAATCATTTTTGATTACTTGATTTGTAATGATTTTTTCAAAGATAATTATCAATTGTCAATTATCAATTATTAATGATAACTATTTTTTCTTCTTCTTTGCTGCTCTAGTTTTCAAAATATTTCTATTAACAGAAGTTCCTGTTTTTTTCTTGGTTTTTGATGGACCACCCAAATTGACTTTTTTATTTTTTTCTGACTTTTCGTGGTGTGATGCGCCACCGTCTAAAGTCACTTTCTTCATTAAAAACTTGACGACTTCCCTTTCTTTTTCAGAACCAATCAATAATTTTGAAATTTCAACTTCCAACGGCAATTCCAAAATTTCAATTTCTTTTCCCATTAAAACTTCGGCAGCAAATTTAATTTCTTCTTCTCGCGGGGCAATAAAACTGATGGCAATTCCGCTTGCATCGGCTCGACCAGTACGACCAATCCTGTGAATATATTGTTCCGGCAATTCGGGTGCTTCAAAATTAATTACGTGTGTCACATTGGAAATATCCAAACCACGCGCCATAATATCTGTAGTAATTAATCCACGCAATTCGCCTTCTTGAAAAGTTGCCATGGTGGTTAATCTGTAATTCTGAGATTTATTGGAATGTATCACGCCAAATTGATCAGGAAAATCGGCATCAATTCGTTCGTGAAGCATATCGGCAATTTTCTTGTTGTTTACAAAAACCAGAATTCGAGACATGCCATCATTAATATGCAATAAATGTTTTAGTAGATTAGTTTTCGTATTAAAATTGGGAACATTATACGAAAGTTGTTCGATTTTTTCCAATGGAGTTCCAGATTGTGCCAGCGAAACCTCTTCTGGAAAATCGAAATAATCATTCAAAATAGCATCCACTTCGTCAGTCATTGTAGCAGAAAATAATATATTTTGACGTTTGGTTCGAAGCATCGCAAGAATAGAAGTAATTTGAGTTCTAAAACCCAAATTTAACATTTCATCAAACTCGTCAATGACTAATTTTTGGGTATCATCGAAACGAATTACGGCATCGAGCGCCAAATCCATGACTCGACCAGGTGTACCAACCAAAATATCGACACCTTCATATACTTGTTTTTTTTGTGTATTGATATTCACACCACCATAAATTCCTAAAGTACTAACCGACATATATTTTGTCAATTTCTCCACTTCTTCCGCCACTTGAACAACAAGCTCACGTGTGGGAACCAAAATTACGATTTTTGGCGTATTGGTATTCGTAAATTTATACTGTTTTAATAGTGGCAAAAGGTAGGCAAATGTTTTTCCAGTTCCCGTTTGTGCAATTCCCATCATGTCCCGTCCAGACATAATCACAGGAAATGATTTTTCCTGAATTGGTGTTGGCGTAGTCAATTGTAGATCATCTATCGCTTTTTGAATGGATTTTGGAAGATTGAATTGCTCGAAAGTTGACATTTTATTTAATTTTTGCAAAGGTATTCTATTAAAAGTAAATATATTGGTATATCGTAAATTTGTTCTTGTAAAATAATATAAGTTCAATGCTATAAATTTCGTACATTAGTTTGTTGTTAAATTAATATTCTTTTTAATATGAACGATAACTATTTAAAACAAGATTTTTATAATTATTTAAAAGAAGATTACCATTTATTTGACAAAGTAATTTCGTCAAATAAAAAATATTTTTTTGTTTGGGATTACGAAAATAAAAACAATCTTTGGGTTTCTAATTCCATTTGGAAAAAGTTGGGATTCAAATTTGAAAATCAAGACAATGATCTGCTTTTATGGAAATCTAAAGTGAATATGTTATTAACGCCACGACATAATTTCACTTCTATATTAGATAACGTTTTTCCAAAATTGGAAGTGGAATTTCAAAACGTTAAAGATGAAATTGTAACCACATCAATCAGTTTGTATCCAAAACGAAATAGTAAAAACAAGCTCACTAGAATAATAGGAGTTTTGGACAATAATTGGAATAATCTTTCATTAAATTATTCTGTCAATCAATTTGAAATTCTGATTGATTTATACAAATCATCATTTACAAATTTTGAAACTGTCGATAAGCTTTACAACGAAATTACGAAAGCAATTTGTAAAGGATTGAATATTTCTAGAGCGGGCATTTGGCAATTTGAGGATGATAAATTGGTATGTAAAAATTTATATGATGTTACTATTGATAGTTTTAACACAAGCCCAAATTTATTAAAAACTAGCTTTCCAAATTATTTCAAAGCTTTGCAAGAAGGATTAGCAATAGTTGCGGATGATGCACAAACAAATCATATTACAAATAAATTGAACAACGATTATTTGATTCCTTTGAACATCAAGAGTTTATTAGACATACCCATCAGAGAAAATGGCATACTTATAGGAACGTTGTGTTGTGAAAAAATAAAATTTAAAAAAAATTGGTCAGACAATGATATTTCTTTCGCCAGATCTATTGTAGATATTTTAGCCTTATTTATAGAAGAAAATGAAAGAAAAAAAGTAGAGGAAAATTTGCTTGAAAATCAAGAAAGGTTTGATTTTATATCGCAAAATATTTCTGATGGAATATTTATTTTGGAAAACTTAAAAATGGTTTTTGCTTCAAAATCGTATCTAAAAATGGTTGGATTTGATTTTATTGAAAAAGAATCTGCCCTAAGCAACGATTGTTTGCATCTAGTTCATGAAGATGATAAAGAAAGAATTGATAAAATTATCAAAGACGCAATTGATAATAAAACCCCAAAAATAAGATATACTTTTAGGTGTAAAAAACAAAATGGAGATATTATTTGGAGACAAGATATTATGAATATTCAATTTGATCCTAAAAAAAATTATCATAGAGCCATAGTCATTACAAGAGATATAACCCGAGAGAAGAATCATGAAATAGAAACCATCAAAAAGCAAAAGCAAACCGATTTGCAAAATAAACTTTTGGTAAAATTGTATTCAAATACAACAGAATTGTCTATTCAGGATAAAATAACAACGATAACCAGAATTGCATTGGAAGGATTAAATATTGATAGGTCAAACTACTGGGAATTGGAAGGAGAAACACTGGTTTGCAAAAATTTGATTGATATAACTGTTACGGATTCGCTTAAAAATCAAAGATTAAATATTCGAGATTTACCGAAATATTTTAGCGCAATAACAACGCAAACTGCATTAATTGCAGATAATGTAATGACCAACGAATCTACAACCGAACTGATTGATAATTATCTAAAACCTTTAGGAATTACAGATATGCTCGATATTCCAGTTCGAGAAAATGGTAAAGTTCATGGCGTTCTATGTTTCGAACATCGTGACGATCCAAGAGTTTGGTCAGAAAACGACATTACTTTTGCACGATCATTGGCAGATTTTTTAAGTTTGTCATTGGAAGAAAATAAAAGAAAAGAAGCAGAAAAGCAACTTCATGAAAAGCAAGAAAAACTTAAATTTATATTTGAAAATACCTCAGACGGAGTAGTTATTATTGAGAATAGACGAATAACCTACGCTTCACCCATATTTCAAAAACTTTCTGGTTACACTGAAGAAAGTCTAAAAAAAATGGGTAATGACGAGATATATAATTTGATTCATCCAGATGATTTTGAAAGAATTTCTAAATTAATTATGGTTAATTTGGAAAATAAATTGCAAATGTTTTCATACGACTATAAATTTAAATTGGCCAATGGTGAATTTGCTTGGCATGAAGATTCCGTTAATGTAATTTACAATCAAGACGGAAGCTATTCCAAATATATTTTAATATCTAGAGATGTTTCTGAGCGAAAAAAATCACATGAAAAACTTGTAGAAAGCGAGCAACAACTCAGATTAATTACAGAAAATTCTTCTGATGGTTTTGTCATTTTAGAAAACCATAAAATTAAATACGCTTCACCTTCTTACTGTAGTTTTTTAGGCTATGATTATAAAAGGATTGTTGAAAAAAAATCGGTTTATATTTATGATAGCATCCATCCAGACGATGTAGAAAGAATCAAAGAATTGGTTGGTTTTTATTTGAAAAATAAAATAGAATCCTTTAAATTTGAATACAGACTAAAAGATATTCATGGGAAATACCATTGGAGAGAAGATTTGGCCAATGTCATTTATGATGACAATCAGAAACCAGGTGAATATTCAAAATATATTATAAGTTCACGTGATATTGATGACAGAAAACTAATTGAAACAAAACTTTCCGAAAGCGAGCAACAACTAAGAATTATTTCAGAAAATACAACCGACGGTATATTTATTTACGAAAATAATATTGTTACCTACATGTCGCCTGCTTGCAAATATTTATTGAAATATACGCCAAAAGACGATGAAGATTTTACAATTGACCAAATGCTAAAAAATATACATCCGGATGATTTTGAAACCATTAAAAATTACATATACAATTGTTTAGAAAGTAAAATGGAAGCTTTCAAAATAGAACTTCGGGTTTTAGATATCAATGATGTATACAATTGGCGTGAAGATTCAGTGAATGTGATGTATGATAAAAAAGGTCAGTATTTGAAATACATTGTAGTAACCAGAGATATTTCTACCAGAAAAGAAGTAGAAAAAGAAAAGAACAGGTTACACAAAATTACCGAAAAGCAAAATCAAAAACTGATTAATTTTACACATATAGTATCGCACGATATCCGTTCGCACACCAGCAATTTATCTATGATATTGGATTTATTTTCAGAAACTCAAAATCCAGAAGACCAAGATCAATATTATCAAATGATGAAGGAAAGTACCATTAAATTGGCAGATACCATTTATTATTTAAACGAAACAGTGGCTGTTCAAAGTGGTATAAATAGCGATAGTAAAATCCTAAATTTGAAGGATGAAATTGAAAAATCGGTTTTAGGAATAAACGCATTTGTGAAAACCAATGAAGCCAAAATAAAAATTAATATTGATAAAAATATAACTTTAAATGCAACGCCATCTTATTTGGAAAGTATTATATTTAATCTCCTCACTAATGCAATTAAATACAAGTCCAATTTGAGAAATCCTGAAATAAATATTACAGCTTTAAAAATTAACGACGAAATAAAATTGAGCTTCCAAGACAATGGTTTGGGAATAGATTTAGCTAGAAATAAAGATAAAATATTTGGAATGTACAAAACCTTTCATGGCAATGATGACGCCATAGGACTAGGATTATTCATGGTAAAAAACCATATAGAGTCTATGGGTGGAAGAGTAGAAGTAGAGAGCGAAGTTGGCAAAGGAACCATTTTTAACTTGTATTTTATATGAGCAAAATAGACTTAACTTACATTATAGACGATGACAAGATTTTTACTTTTGTTCTAAAAAAGTTTTTAGAACAAAACAAAAATTTCAATGAAATTTTAGATTTTAAAAATGGTGAAGAGGTACTCTTAATGTTAACTTCACACGATTTTAAACCAGATGTCATACTGTTGGATATAAACATGCCAGTTATTGATGGTTGGCAATTTCTGGAAGCACTTGAAAAACTACCAAACAAGGAACGATTCAAAATTTTCATCATGTCATCCTCTATTGATAAAACCGATATTGAAAAGTCAAAAACTTTCTCGACAGTGATTGATTTTATTTCAAAACCAATAAATAATGAAAAGTTGAATAAGTTGGTGAGTTGTTTGTAGGGTTTTCATGGAAAATGAAATGTTTATAACAATTACATTTTGCCAATACAATTTTCTTTTTCGTGCCTATTCCAACTTTTCGCTCTAGCCCTCGTCTCAAAAGCTTTTTTTCTATGCTCGCAACAGGAGCTTCCTTTGGTCGCTCTGTTGCTC
>NZ_JANLVD010000144.1:0-3852 GCF_031363805.1 Flavobacterium sp.
ATCTTTAATTAATTTTTTCTAAAAATTAATTAAAGATAATGTTCGAATCCGGACGATGCCTCAGGAAGAGATACAGAAATGTGTCTCTTTTTTTGTTTTAAATTTTTAGTAAAAATTGATTAAAGTTACGTTCGAATCCGGACGATGCCTCAAGAAGAGATACAGAAATGTGTCTCTTTTTTTGTTTTAAATTTTTAGAAAAAATTAATTAAAGATAATGTTCGAATCAATAAAAGTATTTATTTTAGTATTTCTTTTTAAGTTTTTCCCAATCAACTATCTTTTTGCCGCTAAAAATATAATATTTTATTTCAAGAATTACTTTTCCAATAGGAGATTGTCTATTAACTCTTGCAATGATACATTCTATTAACCAAGTTTTGTCGAAGCCATTCCAGACACCATACATACTCAATAAGTTTGGATAAAGTACAGGATAAACTTCATATTTATTAATCCTTTTAATTTCTTCTAAATTATAGGGACTATTATTAAATATTTTGGCTGTAAATACCAAATCATCACTTGAAAGTTCTGTATCAAGATAAAATTCTGAGAGCGCCATCCAAATTGGTTCTCTTTCTTCCAATGAAAATGATAAAAGCATTTTATTTCTTCTCTATCTTATCAATAGCATTTTTTACAAATTTTTGCTCACTTGGATATAAACCTTCAAACAATAAAAACAAACCAAAAATAACCATGACAATACTACTCACTTTTTTTATTTTGATAATATTTGGCGGTGTTAATTTGCTTCTTAATTGTTTAGATAAGAGTATTTTACCAATATCTGTAATTATGTAAGAGATAATAACCGTAGTAAAAAACCAAACTACATTTGAATTGTCCATTTGTAATTTTGGTCCGTAAGTAATAATAATCAGCAACCAAAAACCTAAAACGCCAATATTTATAAAATTAAGTAAAAAACCTTTTATAAAAAGGCTTAGATAACCTTTCTTGATGACTTCTACAGCTTCTTCTTCATCTTCTGCTTTTACCGCTTTACGAAGTTTAAAAAATGAGATTAGACCATAAGTTACCATAATTATTCCACCAAAAATATACAATGCGGGATCGTCTTTTAGACTTTGAATTAATCTGTAACTTCCTAAATAGGCGACTGAAATAAAGAAAACATCGGCCAAAATAACGCCTAAGTCAAAAAACAATGCTGCCCGAAATCCTTTTGTAATACTGGTTTCTAATAATACAAAGAAAACGGGACCTATCATAAAACTTAAAAAAAAGCCTAATGGTATTCCGTTTCTTAAAATGTATTCTAACATAAATTTTTGTCTTTAGGAGAAATGGCAAGTTAATAATTTAAAACCAAACTATCTTTTACTTATAATGATTTTTCCCCCAAGCACGGTTTTCTGATTCACTTGTTTTGGATTACCGTAAATGGTAATTGTTCCACCTGCTCTGGTTTTTGCATCCACAAAATCTGTAGCATAAACA
This sequence comes from Flavobacterium sp., assembly GCF_031363805.1. Lineage (GTDB taxonomy): Bacteria > Bacteroidota > Bacteroidia > Flavobacteriales > Flavobacteriaceae > Flavobacterium. The sequence goes on from NZ_JANLVD010000144.1 coordinate 1,468, forward strand.
TCTGCAAAACCGCCCGCGTTCACCGAAACTACTGTTTGTTCTGTTTTGCAAGTTTCTGCTTTAACTTTTGCTCCTGTATTGGTTACTATGTCTAGATTTTGTGCTTTGCCAGATAAATTAACTTCTGCACCTTGTGATGCTTTTAGAATAATTCTTTGAGCATTTACATTCAGTTTTATAACAGCACCTTCCTTGGCAATGATATCAAAACCTACTGATTTAATTTCTGATTGACAAGATAAATAAGATCCTTCGTTGGCTTCTACAGCTAGTATTTCTTTGAAATATACTTTTACTGTTAAGTCTTCTCCATCTAAAAATTTACCTATAGGAAGTCTTATTTTAAGTTCGCCATTGTTGTTAACCAATTCGGCTTCATTTTCATATTTCCCTTTAAGTTCCACTTTATTTTCATCTGATTCAATGAGTTGAACCGAAATTTTATCGAAAGCGGTTACTTTCGTAAAGTTGCCTACATCTTTGGTTACTTGTCCAAAATTATATTGTGAAACCAATATAAAAGTCAATAAAAGTATCTTTTTCATTTGTAATAAATTTAAATTTTTAAAACGCGTTATAAAAAAACTTTAATTCTTCCTTAAGAAATAAAAATCCAATTGTTTTTTTACTAAATCCGCGGTTTTTACTTTAACATAAATTTCATCTCCCAATTGTAATAAACTTTTTGTTGTCGCGCCAACCAATGCGTATTGCTTTTCATCAAAAGTATAATAATCGTCTTTAATTTCTCGAATACGAACCATTCCTTCGCATTTATTTTCAATGATTTCAACATAAATTCCCCATTCGGTCACACCAGAAATTACTCCCAAAAATTCCTGATCTTGATGGTCTTGCATGTATTTTACTTGCATATATTTGATAGAATCGCGTTCAGCATTGGTAGCTAAACCTTCCATGGTGGAACAATGCAAACATTTTTCTTCGTAAACTTCTTCAGAAACTGATTTTCCTCCGTCTAAATAAAATTGCAATAATCTGTGCACCATCACGTCTGGATAACGACGAATTGGTGAAGTAAAATGAGAATAATAATCGAAAGCCAAACCATAATGTCCAATATTATCTGTGGAATATTTGGCTTTACTCATACTTCGAATCGCTAAAGTATCGATTAAGTTTTGCTCTTTGGTTCCATTTACATCTTCCATTAATTGATTTAATGCTTTGGAAATATCGCCACTTCTGAAATCGATTTTATAACCAAATTTTGCAATAACAGCTTGCATGGCATACAGTTTGTCTTCGTTTGGTTCGTCGTGAATTCTATAAATAAAAGTTTTCTTTTGTTTACCAATAAATTCAGCCACTTTTTTATTTGCCAAAAGCATGAATTCCTCAATTAGATGATTGGCATCTTTTGAAACTTTGAAATAAACACCTTCAGGATCGCCATCTTCACTTAAATTAAATTTTACTTCGACTTTATCAAAAGAAATAGCACCATCATTCATACGTTTTCGGCGCATAATTTTAGCTAGTTCGTCTAGTTTTAAAGTAGCAGCTACAATTTCATCAGAAACTACGTAAGCACTTCCTGTAATGGATGTTTCTAATGGAATGGTATTGTCTTTGGTTTCTATAATATATTGCGCTTCCTCGTAAGAAAAACGTTGGTTGGAATCTATTACTGTTCTTCCAAACCATTGGGTTATTACTGTTGCTTTATTATCAATTTCAAAAATAGCAGAAAAGGTATATTTTTCTTCATTTGGTCGAAGTGAACAGGCAAAATTTGATAAAACTTCTGGTAACATTGGTACAACTCTGTCCACCAAATAAACTGAAGTAGCACGCTGATAAGCTTCATCATCCAAAATTGTTCCTTCTTGAAGATAATGGGAAACATCAGCAATGTGAATGCCTATTTCGTAGTTTCCATTTTCTAGTTTTTGGAATGAAAGTGCATCATCAAAATCTTTTGCATCTTTAGGATCGATGGTAAAAGTCAAGATATTTCGCATATCCCGACGTTTTGCAATTTCTGTTTCTTGAATTGAAGTATCTATTTTTTGTGCAAAAACTTCAACTTCAACAGGAAATTCTGATGGTAAACCATATTCGGCTAAAATAGCGTGAATTTCAGTATTATGTTCGCCTGGTTTACCAAGAACTTTGGTTACTGTTCCAAAAGGAGAATCGGCTTTTTTTGGCCAATCTTCAATATGAACCAAAACAACATCACCGTTTTCAGCTTCTCCAATTTTATCTTTAGGAATAAAAATATCGGTATACATTTTTGGATTTGCTGTAGAAACAAAAGCAAAGTTTGGATGAATTGCAATAACGCCAACGAAATCGGTTTTGGCTCGTTCTACCACTTCAATAACTTCACCTTCTGGCCGTTTTCCTTTTCTACGATTA
>NZ_JANLVD010000159.1:0-3088 GCF_031363805.1 Flavobacterium sp.
CTGAAAAGGAAACTTCGCTTATTGACCAAGCTATTGTAAAAATAAAAAATGCTACAGGCTGGGATAAAATAACAGTAGAGGGAATTACTAATGCGGTAGTCGATATGGTTACTCCTGATGAGATAATACCATCTTGTGAACAGAAATATTGTATTAAAAAAAAGGATCCGCCAAGCGAATTAATTCGAGAAATCAACATACGATTGGCAGGTTTTGGTGGGAATGTACCTACTGATGAATTTACTGATCGTACTGAAAAAATGGTGAAGCAGTTTCAGAAAGATTATATGAAAGTGGAGGAAACTGGGAAGGTTTGTGGGAATGTGTTGAAGGCGATTGATGATTTTTCAAGTAAGTTTGATATATCAGCTACACTTTGGGGACAATTGAAATGTAGTTGTGATACAAAAGGGAAACAAACCAGCAGTAAACTTAGAAAAATTAAGGAATTAAATAGTTGTAATGGATTTGGAGATCATACTGGTAAAGATACTTATAAAGCCACTCCTAATAACGAAGCTAATCATAATTATGAATATCCAGGAATCCATCGTTCATTATTATTTGGAATAAAAGCATTGCAGTTTTATTTTAGTGAGCAGACTGTTTACACCATGGATCATATAACTTCGGGATATAGATGTCGTTTTAAAAATTATAAAACAACAAATCATCAAGGTAAAGCTATAGATATACAATTTAGTAAAGGTGATTGGGAAATTAGATATGCTGTTAAAAAAAATCTAAAAGCATTGGAAGACATTAGAGATAGTTTTTACATAAAATATCTTGGTGCTCAAAAGAACTGGTCAGGAGAAAATCTTTTTTCAACTGAACCTATTGATTTATTATATTATCCTGATGGATCTTTAAGGTATGATCATACGTTTAGTTGGCTACATATTGATGTGAGACAGTTTGAAAGTAAATATCTTGAAGATAAATATTTCTGTAAAAATTCAACTGATTTAAACGATGAAAGTATTATTAAATTAGCAAAAAATGCAGGATTTGCAAAAACTTGCATGTGTATGCCATCAAAAGCATCTGTTAATAGCTCTCCAACAACTAAGTCTGCAACTACATGTGAAGATAAATTTAAAAAAGTTGCTCAAATTATTTTAAATCATGAAGGTGGTTATGTTAATCACCCAAGCGATAAAGGAGGACCTACTAACAAAGGAATAACGCAGGCAACATGGAATAAATTTGCAATGTCGGATGTTAACAAAGAACCAACTTTAGATAATTTAAAAACAATTACAGATGATGATGCTACTAAAATTTATTGGAAAAGATATTGGGAACCAAAGGGTTTCTGCAAAATTACTGACGAAAAGGTAAGTTTAATGATTTATGATTGGACAATAACATCCGGAGGTGCAATTAAACAAGTTCAAAAATTGTTGGTTAATGAGTTTGAAAAAGAGGTAAGTATTGATGGTGGAATTGGAAATCAAACTATCACCGCTATCAACAATATACAGGATCAAGATAAATTGTTAAAAAGATTAGGTGAAATTAGAAAAGAATATTATACTGATTTAACTTTTACAAAGGGTAAAAAGAACACACAAGACGTTTTCCTAAAAGGATGGCACAATAGAGTTGATGATTGCTTAAATTTTAAACCATAATCCAATAAAATTATGAAAATAACATTATTAAAATATTTAATTATATTTTTTACACTAACTAGTTGTAAAAACAACGAAACAAATGATAAAGTTCTTAGTAAAGAAGTAGATACGATTAGCAATCCCAAAGAAGAAGTTAAAATAAAAGAAAATATTTCCTTAGATGGCGAATGGGAATTTGTGTATAATCCCAACAACGATGATTTGCCAGACTTGGTGTTTACATTATCCGTTCAAAAAACAAATAGTAATGAATTTATAGCTCAATATTGTGCAATTGCTCAAAAAGGGAATAGAATAGATTGTTCAAATGACGAAGAATTTAATGTCAAAGGTGTAATAAATGGAAACAAAATTGAGGCAACATTTTATAGTTTTTTTGATAATAAAAAAATGAAAGGGAATGTTGAATTGATGTTATTAGATGATGACACTTTTCAATGGACAATTACAAAAAAACCTAGTTCTGAATTTTATGCCCCAACAAAATGTTTACTTAAAAAGAAAAAAGAGGCATCTGAAGTAAAAGAAGTAGCTACAAATAAAAGAAATAGCTTACCATTTGATTTTGACAAATATAATAATGTAAAGGATAAAAGTGGTTACGAAGTTTACAGCTCGGATGAATTATCTGAAATCGCAAAAATTATTAATGATCAAGTAAATGAATTTCCGGCTAGAATTTTTTTAATTGATAACGGAAACTTACCCTTTGAAACTTATGTTATAGAAACTGATGGAGATTCGATCACTCAAATTTTAGTCAATATAAAAGATAGTAAGGTTTTATCAAATGAAATAATTGGTTATGAATCAGATAATAATAACACTTTTATAATCAATAGAGATCTTTCAGTCAATATGTACAAAATTGATATTAACAATAATTCAAAAAGCGTAACCAAAACATTGCAAATAAAAAAAGATGGTAATATTGTAAAAATATGAGTATAATTTATATTTAGATAATTTCATACAATATAATGTCATTAAGGCTTATAGTATTCTTATTAAAAAAACGGCTCACAAGCCGTTTTGTTCTTTGAAATGAATTAAATGTAAAATATTACGGCGATTGCCCCAAATTGCAGCGGCAGCCCCGAGAAATTAAAAGCTATTTTTTCTTGGAGCAACAGAGCGACCAAAGGAAGCTCCTGTTGCGAGATAGAAAAAAAGCTTTTGATACGAGGGCTAGAGCGAAAAGTTGGAATAGGCACAAAAAATATAAAATTGTATTAGCAAACAATAATGCTATCGCCAGATATGATGACAAAAGCTGGCAAAAGTATGTTTGATGGCTCTGAACACGAATATTATTTGCTTGTTGAAGCAGATAAAAAGTACACAATTTCAAAAACTCAACCCGTAAGTACAGAGATAATATTGAGCAAAGGCGACCATAAAATTGCCAAAAAAGACCCTGTTCCTGAAAAGGAAACTTCGCTTATTGA
>NZ_JANLVD010000188.1:0-4472 GCF_031363805.1 Flavobacterium sp.
GAATTTTACGTGATTACATCTTACACATTTAAAGCCTTCTTTCCACTTTATTTCTGCTAAATATTCTAAACAATCTAAATCCGTTTTGAACTTATCTGTAAATTCTAAAATACTTTGTCCTGTAAACTTTTCCATACTTTAAATATACGAAAAAATTATAAGTAATTATCAGAACACCTCAAAATATTTATATTCAAAATAGCCATAACGCAACACTTTACTTATTGAATTTGAATTAGAAGTTGTATTAAATGTTGCGCCTGCTGGTTTTTTTTTGAATATTTATTTTCTTCTAATCTTGGATCAGTTACATAACGAATTTCTGCATTTTGAGCAATAGCATCGTCAATAAAAGGTTTATTGGTTTCGTCCCAATATCTTTTTGTTTGCACTTCATAATCGCTGTTTTTCCACGCTTCGTCTTCGGGAAATGGTATGTCTAATATTAACACATCACTAATTTGTTGTTCATCGGCTGCTTTTTTAACATCAATAGTTCCAGGTTTGTCATATGCTACTCCCAAAATGCATAACTTAACATCTCGCTTTTTAATAATTTTTCCACCAAACTTGGCATTTGGACTCATTAAAATTTCTTTGCAAGCTGGTTCGCTATTCAAACTTTCGGGTTTGTTATTATCATTTGAAACGCCGTTAAAACTAAATCCTTTTTTCATTGTTTCAGATGTTAAACTTGCAGAACTACCATTTATTTTAGCAGGTTTTTCATAAATATTTAGTCTAATCATTTTATTATCATTTCCACCTTGTGTTGGCTCATCACCTTCTATACTTGTATTTCCATTTAAATGAAGACCATTAATAGTATAAGAATCACCTCCGAAAGAAATTTTAACTTTATTTTCGCCAATTTTAGAAATTTCAACATTACCATTTTTATCTGTGAAACCGACACCGTATTCCATAATACTTATTTCGCATTTATAACTCCCGCTAATAATTTGTGCTAAATCTTGTTTGTCTTTTTCGCAATCGCTTTGGCTAAAAGCCAAATTGGAAATTGTAATAAATGCTAAGATTAAAAGTGTTTTTAAATTTTTCATTTTGATTTTTTTTGACAGTTATTAAATTATTGATTGTATTTGTTTAATATGAGTTTTTCTGCATCGCAAAACATTTTTCTAATTGCAAATGTGTTCAATAAATTATCTTTTACTGTGGTTGTAAAACCAAATTTTGGTGTTTCATTGTCCGATTCATAATGTTGTGTTATAAATTGTGTTTCGCCGGTTTCAAAATAATTAATATACATTGAATAATTATAAATCGTATTCCAAAAACCCATTTGAAGGTGTTTTTCTTTTTTTACAAAAAAATTGTATTGGCTGTCTACTATTATATCTTCAAAAAAAGTTTCGTCGATAGCTAAATTTTTTAAGATTTCTATTTCAAATATTTTTTGTATTCTATCAGGAAAAGTGAGAATAAAATCGGCATATTTATTCAAAAATTTTGACTCGTCAATTAGTGGTTTGCCGTTTTTAAAAGCATCTAAAAAAGTTTCATTTTCTATCAGATGTCCAAACTTTTCGTCAAAATATATATAATCTACAAGAAAAACATCTTCTAAATAGTGTGTTGGCGGTTGAATTGCTATTTCTTTTGAGATGCTTCCATCATCGTTTTCAATATCAATTTGCACATAAATATCTTTTTTGGAATCATTGATTATTGCATTTACAGATGTCAAATTTGCAAAATACATTTTCATATTTGTAGATTTAATAACAAATATTTTGGCATTTCCATTTACAATCAATTCTCCAAAATTATAATGACTATAAATAATTTGACAAATAAAATCGCCACCAATATAATGGCTGTCGCCGCAGAAATAAGCGTTTTGAATCATTACATTTTTTAGGGCAATAAATGGTGTCGAAAAATCTTCGTATTTTGATTGTAAACTTTTATTAATTATTACATTTTCTTTGAAGATAAAACCTAAAATTGTAATATTATCTTGACCTTCAATTTCTGAATCAATTTCCAAAATATCAGTTTGTAATTCAGTTTCGCATAACAAAAAGAAACCTTTTTTGCGACTTTCTAAATCGCAATCTACAGAACTCATTTGATGAACATCATAAATTCTTTTTCCTTCAAGATCTTTTAAATCACCAATTAACTCATCGGCTTCTAATCGGGAAATCACTCTAAAGTCGATGCCGCAAAAAGTAACATTTTCAATTGTTTTTGGAAAAATTTTGTTTTTAATTTCGGCTGATAATTCTTGAATGTTTTCGTGATCTTCATAGATTGGATAGTTTAAAAAATCTTCGTTTTCGGTTTGTAATGCTTTATCCAATTTTGGATACCATTTTAAAAATTCGAAATATTTTTCCCAATCCATAAAATAGACAATTTTGCTGTAATCGTTGTATCTGTCAACGGCATTTCCAGATTGACTAGAGCAATAATGAAGTCCAAAATTGGTTGGATTTTCGTGTTTGTTTAGTTTTATAAAATACGACCTTATGTCAAATTCATCACTTGATTTTATTTCTTTTCCAATGCCAATTACGCCAGCTTCTTTAGGATTTCCTTGTCTGTTAAATCTAAAAAAATAATTTCCTGCCCAAAAACCGTGTTTGTCAGAATCGTTATAATCATTATATTTTTGTTGGATAACCGGAAATTTCAAATAGTTTTCTAAATCACGAATTTTTATTGTTTGGTAAAATAAATCATAGAAATGAATCGCTCTTTCGGCTCTTTCGAGAAACAAAAACCAAAATGTTTTTAGTTTTTCAAGAACCTCAATATCGGTTTCTATATCGTCATCAAAAACATACTCATAACTCGCATCAGAATGTGTTCGGTACATTGCGTGAAGATAAAATGTGTTGCTTTTTAGTTTCAATTTTTCTAAAAATCCTGTTGGTTCGGTTTCTTTTTTCTGAATAAAAAAACTCGATTTATCAGGAAAGTCAACGCCAATAAAAGTCATTTTGTTACTTGAGCTTTTTTTGGTGATGTTGCCTTGATAAATATCAAATTCAAAACTATCGGTTTCAGTTTGTTTTAATGAAAAATCTATTATTTTATCAAAATTTTGCCATTGTTTTTCGAATTCTACTTCGTTTTCGAAGGTTTTGATATTAAATAATATTGGAATATTTTTTAATCCTTCGGAAGTTGGATTTCTAATGGGATTTAAATCAATTTCATTATTTAAAATTGGTTTAGATGATTTCAAAAATTCGATAATTTCGCCTCTATCAAGGAAATTTTCCCAAGAGAAAACTTCGTCATCAAACTCTTCTTCGGTGATAATGACTTCGGGAACAAAAATGCTTTTAATAATATTTTCATTATACTCAATTTCGTCCTCATTTTCATCTTCATCTAACAAAAAATGTTCTGCATTTATACTTTTTTGGTCATAGTCATAATGATATTCATTAGTAGCTACAAATACTTTGGCATCTGTTTGTCCTTTTACAGTCAAATCGCCGTGGTTGTATTCTCCCCAAAAACATTCGTTAATCGTCAGGTTTCTTGTAATGTAAATTTCTTGTCCACCAACAATCATATTGTCTGCCGTTGCATCGCCCAATACAATTATGCCTGTTCCACCATCGGTATTTTCGTTAAAAATATTTTTAGCTTTTAAATTTCCTTCTACTAAAATTGTAAAAATATGTTCTGGATTTTCTTCTTGATTGAAAATATTATCTAAATCGAGATTGTCAATTTCCCAATCGCCTAGAATGTGCAAAATAGTTTCGCCGTCAAATTCTGCTTTGTTATTTTTGTTTCTTTCGCTAATCCAACAATCGTCTGGAAATAAATGTTTTATAGTCGCAAATTTCTGAAAACGCATTGGGACAATTGATGATTTCCAATGATTGACTGCGATTCCTTTTTTCATAAATGGAACGGCATACGAAATATCATCACGATATATTGTAATTGATGCTAACTTTTCGCATTGCAAAAGCGGACTTAAATCTATATTTGAGATTATCATTGCGCTTGGTGCAAATTCTATAAGATTTGATAAATATTTAATATCATTTAAACTTTGAATGTCAAAAATTTGATCTTCGCCATCCCAATTTGCAATCAAAATTCCATAAACCTCATCGCCGCCATCGGGACAAAAACTAGTTATTGATGCCAATATTTCTGGAGCAATTTCTAAATTTTCAAAGAACTTTTTTATTTCAGGAATTGGTTCGTATGAAAAATTTTTATCCATATCCCAATATTTTTCTTTGAGAACGTCAAGTTCTGTGTCAAAAATATTTTTTCCAATAAAATGGTCTATTACTTGCAATTTAAAATTGAAATCCTCGAAAACTATTATGGTTGAATTTTCTTCTAACTTTTGGGTTTTAAAATTTTCGACAACCTCTAAATATCCTTTTTTTGTTTTTTCGGCAATTAGTTTGTTGTATTCTTTTTCGGCTATTGTAATATCATCAAATATTTTTTCAGAAACTTGT
>NZ_JANLVD010000191.1:0-8421 GCF_031363805.1 Flavobacterium sp.
GTTTCAGGTATTTCAATGACATGATCTGCTAAATCACGAACTTGTGTATCACCTTTGGTAACAACAGCTATTATTTTTCCACTTCTTGATTTTATTTCTTGAATATTGCTAACCACTTTATCATAATGACCTTGTTTCGGCGCAATAACTACTACTGGCATTTGTTCATCTATTAAAGCAATAGGACCATGTTTCATTTCTGCTGCTGGATATCCTTCTGCATGGATGTATGATATTTCTTTTAATTTTAAAGCGCCTTCTAGTGCTACTGGGAAATTGTAACCTCTACCTAAGTATAGGAAATTAGTTGCATCTTTGAATACAGCAGCAATTTCTTTTGCTTTTTCATTGGTTGATAATGCTTCCAAAACTTTTTCAGGTATCATTTCTAGTTCTAATAAATATCTATGATAATCAGAGTTTGAAAGTGTTCCTCTAGCTTTGGCTAAGCGAAGAGCGATCATCGTTAGAACCGTAATTTGTGTAGTAAAAGCTTTAGTGGAAGCCACTCCAATTTCTGGACCTGCGTGAGTGTATGCACCTGCATGAGTTTCTCTAGATATTGATGATCCAACGACATTGCAAACGCCAAAAACAAAAGCACCTTTTTCTTTGGCTAGTTTTATCGCTGCAAGTGTATCTGCAGTTTCTCCAGATTGAGAAATAGCGATTAAAACATCTTTATCGTTTATAATTGGATTTCTATATCTAAATTCTGATGCATATTCCACTTCTACAGGAATTCTAGCAAACTCTTCAAATATGTATTCAGCCACTAAACCTGCATGCCATGAAGTTCCACAAGCCACTATCAATATTCGTTGTGCGTTGGCAAACTTTTCTATATTATCATCAATACCTGCCATTTTGATTAAGCCGGTATTTGCATTCAAACGTCCGCGATAGGTATCTTTAATGACACTTGGTTGCTCATAGATTTCTTTCATCATAAAATGATCGTAACCACCTTTTTCAATTTGCTCCAAGTTCATTTTAAGTTCTTGAATGTAAGGATCAACCAATGAATCGTCTTTAATTTTACGAACTTTCATTGGTTTGTGCAATCTTACAATAGCCATTTCTTCATCTTCCAAATATATTGCATTGGCAGTATATTCTATAAAAGGAGAAGCATCTGAAGCGATAAAAAATTCATTTTCTCCAATTCCAATAGCCAAAGGGCTTCCTAATCTTGCAACTACTATTTCGTCTGGTTTTTGTTTGTCAAAAACACAAATTGCATAAGCTCCTACAACTTGATTTAAAGCTATTTGGACTGCTTTTCCAAGTTTTACATTTTCTTTCTTTTGGACATCTTCAATTAGATTTATTAAAACTTCTGTATCAGTATCCGATTTGAAAACATATCCTCTTTTAATTAATTCTTTTTTTAGCGGCTCATAGTTTTCTATGATTCCATTGTGAATTATGGCAAGATTTCCAGAGTTTGACAAATGAGGATGAGAATTAACATCATTCGGCACACCATGTGTAGCCCAACGTGTGTGTCCCATACCAATAGTTCCATTGGTCGTAATTTCTTTTAATGATTTATTTTCTAAATCTGCAACTTTGCCTTTGGTTTTTGAAACTTTAAGATTTTCTCCATCATAAAGCATTATTCCGGCACTGTCATAGCCACGATATTCTAAGCGTTTTAGCCCTTTTATAATAATTGGGTATGCTTCTCTGTAACCTATATATCCAACAATTCCACACATAAATTTATATTAATTAGGTTTTGTATAATAAATTTGAAGTTTTACTCTTTTTGCATAATTTTCTGTATCTGTATTTGGAATATTACTTCCGTATAGTACAGTTCCAAGAGGAGTTATCACTGATGCTACTGGCAATCTATCAACCTTTTCTGGAGCAATTTCATCTTTAAGAAAATAATTGTTTGGGTTATTGATGTTGGTAGTTACGACCAAACACAATTTATTATTAGGCCCATTTTTAGTTATAATATTATTTACATGCTCTGTAACTCTAATTTTGTATTGCGTACCTCTTCCTGTAGCATTTTTTTCTATAATTCCACCGTATAATGCTTTGTTTAAACTGGCATCATTTTGATTCGTCGAACTGTCGAAAATATAATCAAAAACAGGTGCTTTTGTAACGGCATCAAAAAGATAAATACGTTGCAACTCTACTTCGGTACCTTCAGAAAATTGTTTTTCTATCGTAAATGTTAAACTTGCATCGTTAATAAGTGGTTTTTTGGCAATAAATGCTTGTGTTTCATTTGAGTTTGTAAATAAATCAATAAAAGCGCACGAACCTTGACCGCCTTTTAAATACAACTTTCCGTCGCCATTTTGAACATTTGGCGTATTAAGCGCAGTTTGATAAACTGTATTGAATGTATTGTTGAATAAATTAACTGTTTTGCCAGTCATATTTAGGACGATAGATTTTTGAACTCTAGATGTAGGGTTAACTGCTACATTATCTTCTTTATAATACACAGTTACATTTCCTTTTGAAAAATCCAGAGACATTAATCTTCCATTGGCACTGTTTTCAATTTGAAAATACAAACCTCTAAAATAATCTTTAAAAGCATCTTTGTTCTCTAAGGCACTTGCAGGCGCTTTGAAAATTCTTTTAGAAAAATAAGTTGTATCTAAATGCAAACTCATTCGAGGAGCACTTCTGCTTATAGTAGGCGGAGTTGGAGCTGTATTTATTGTTGTAACTACAAATTCTTTTTCACTTGGAACAAAAACTAGATTTTCTACGCCACCATTTCTTCCATCATTATTTAATTTAGTGCCATTTGGGGTTCCTACATTTGCGGAAGCTGGAAATCCAATTTTTTTATTACTAAAATCTACATCTTGATCTGAATAATACTTCTGTATCACATCAGCATTCGAGCCAGTGCCAAAATTCTCCAATTTGAATCCGTTTTCAAATACCTTCAAACTCATTGGACTATTTCCCAACATAGACTCTAGACGGTAAGTGCCTTTTCCGTTTGCATCTATAGCAGTTCTTGTACTAAAATATGGGACAGTAAGCACAACACTGTCCATACTTATAGTTGTTTTATTTATAAAAGTAGGATTTATTACAGCCAAATCAAGTTCCGTAACAAAATTTGCCTGAGTTTTTCCAAAGGTTGGACTATCGTAAACACCAAGTTGGTTGATAGCTAAATTATTGGTTTGAATTGCATTTACTTTTTGATTGTAAGTTTTGACCTCGAAATTGGCCACATCAAAATCGAAATTTTCATTTCCTATAATATCTGAACCTAATGAATTAAAATCTTTATCGCAAGAAGCAAAAAATAAAACTATTGAAACTACTAAGAGTTTTTTTAAAAAAGTGTGGGTAAACATCATTAACCTAAAATTTGATTTTTATAAAAGTCGGTGTAAGTTTCTGCAAACTTATCTTTGGTGGCGAAAGGTAAAAAAGGTTTTTTTGAAGCTTCTATAAATTTTGTTAAAGTTGCAGAAATGCTGTCTGATCCAGCCACAACTCCATCTGAATGATTGATGGAAGCCATCATAATATTCTCGAAAGTTGGATTGTCAAGTTCTGAAATTGCAGCATGCGGAATACCATCAAACTGCACTTTTTTGCTCATTTCTATATCCAAACTTCCATCGAATGATTGATTGAAAACAGAAGTCACTATTTTCGTATCAGCAAATAAAGCCTCGTCTTTATAAAAATGTTTCATATAAATAGGAAGCATTGCGGCCATCCAACCTTGAACATGAATAATATCTGGAACCCAATTCAGTTTTTTTACTGTTTCAACAACACCTTTTGCAAAAAATATGGCGCGTTCATCATTGTCTGGAAACAACACACCTTCTTCATCAGTAAATGTTGCTTTTCTTTTAAAATATTCATCGTTATCAATAAAATAAACTTGAATTCTTTCCTTTGGGATAGATGCAACTTTTATAATAAGTGGCATATCTACATCGTTTACTACCAAATTCATTCCAGAAAGTCTAATTACCTCATGCAATTGGTGCCTTCTTTCGTTCACATTTCCATAACGTGGCATAAATATTCGGATTTGTCCGCCTTGATCATTTATCATTTTTGGAATGTCATATGACATTAAAGAAACCTCATTTTCAGCAAGATAGGGCACTACTTCGGACGATACATACAAAATCCTTTTATCCTCCATATTTTTAATTTTGTTTTGTTTACAGAATAGAAATCCTGCAAATTTACAAAAATTTATGCAGATTACGACTAAAATAGTAAGTTTGCATAGAATTTTAATGTTTTGAAAATGTATTTTTACGATAAACAAACCGACTTAAAAGCGTATTTAAAGAAAATATTACTGAATAACGATAATGTTGGATTTGTACCAACTATGGGCGCTTTGCATGAAGGTCATCTGTCATTAATGAAAGAGTCGTTGCAAAACAATAAAATTACGGTAGTAAGTATATTTGTTAATCCAACACAATTTAATAATCCAGAAGATTTAAAAAAATATCCTAGAACGCTTGAAAGCGATTTGGAAAAAATTAAATCTTTAAACCCCGAAATAATTGTTTACGCACCAAATGCTGACGATATTTATGAAGGAAATACGGTTTCTAAATCTTTTAATTATGATGGTTTAGAGTTTCAAATGGAAGGCAAACACCGTCCCGGACATTTTGACGGTGTGGGAACTATTGTAAAAAAACTATTTGAAATTATAAATCCTACCAATGCTTATTTTGGCGAAAAAGATTTTCAACAACTGGCAATCATCAAAAAATTAGTAAAAAAAAATAAAATTCCTGTACATATTATTGGGTGCCAAATTCACCGTGAACCAAACGGATTGGCAATGAGTTCTAGAAACGAACGCCTTTCGGCAGATGAAAGAAACAAAGCTGAAATTATTTATAAAGCATTAAAGACAGCAAAAAAACTCTTCAGTACGAAAACAGCCACTGAAGTCACAAAATGGGTTACTGAAACTTTCGAAAAACAAAAAATATTTACTTTAGAATATTTTGAAATTGCCGATGAAAATACACTTATAACCTGCAAACGAAAAAGTAAAAACAAAAATTATCGTGCATTTATCGCCGTTTTTGTGAACAATATAAGATTGATAGACAACATTTCATTAAAATAATTTACCTTTGTACCATGCAAATTGAAGTAGTAAAATCTAAAATACACAGAGTAAAAGTAACAGGAGCCGATTTAAATTATATTGGCAGCATTACCATTGACGAAACCTTACTAGAAGCCTCAAATATAATTGAAGGCGAAAAAGTAAATATTGTAAACATCAATAATGGCGAACGTTTTGAAACTTATGCTATAAAAGGCACTAGAAATTCTGGAGAAATTACTTTAAATGGTCCAGCAGCTCGAAAAGTACACAAAGGAGATATTATAATTATTATGTCTTACGCCAGAATGGATTTTGAAGTAGCAAAAACATTCAAACCTTGGTTGGTATTTCCAAATGAAAACGACAATTCACTAACTTAAAATTGTGAAAAAAAAAATAAGTGTTTATTTGGGTGTTATTATTCCTGTTTTACTTGGAGCTGGTTTGACTTATTACACTTACAGTACTTTTTCTGAGGAACAGCGTGCTCAAATGAAGGGATATTTTATTTCAGCCAATTATAATTTTGTAATAGTATCACTTGTAATTGCCATAATAGGTTATGCTTTAAGAGCTTACAGATGGAAATATACTTTGGCACAAATAGGAAGTTATCCAAGTTTCACACTCAATTTTCTTGCTGTTAGTGTGGGATATTTTGTTAATTTATCTGTGCCACGTGCTGGAGAAGTTTCCAGAGCGTTAATCTTAAAAAAATACAAAGAAGTTCCGTTTGATAAGGCTTTTGGAACCATAATTGCCGAACGAATAGTGGATTTATTTCTTTTGTTATCCTTTATTTTGGTGGCAATAATAATGGAATTCCACACACTTAAAAACTTTCTTTTGCAACATATTCCTATCCAAAAATTATTTTTACTAATGGCTTTTGGTTTTTGCAGTTTTATAGTTTTAATACTGCTATACAAATATTCAAAACTAAATCTTGTTATTTTAGTAAAATCTAAAATTGAAGGACTCAAAGAAGGCATTCTAAGTGTGTATAACATTCCAAATAAATGGAAATTTTTTACACTAACCTTACTCATTTGGTTGTCGTATTTTTTAATGTTTTACTTGATGATATTTTCTCTGGATGCCACAAGTTCAATTAATATTGGAACCGTAGTTGTTGCCTTTGTCATAGGTGGTTTAACAATGACTTTTACCAACGGAGGTTTCGGATTTTTCCCAGTTTTAATAGCCAAAATTTTATTTCTGTACGGCATTTCGCTCGAAGCAGGAAACGCATTTGGATGGATAGTTTGGACTTCTCAATTGCTAATTACAGTTTTATTGGGCATTTTTGCTTTTTTAATATTGCCAATTGTAACCAGAAAGAAATAAATTATTAACTTGCTCCTCTCAAACCAATTATACTTTTTTATCATGAAAAATTTTTATTTGTTTATTATATTATGCATTTCCCTTTCTGTATTCTCTCAAACTACTATAGAAGAAATACGTTCTGTGAAATTAAATGCAAATCGAGATATTACAATAAAACTTCCTACATCATACCAATCAAATCCTGAAAAAAAGTTTCCATTATTGGTTATTTTAGATAGCGAATATTTATTCAATCCTTTTGAAGGGAATATTTTATATGCCAATTATTGGGACGATATTCCTGAAATGATTGTAGTTGGAATTCATCAAAACAAAAACCAGGAAAGATATGAAGATTCTGAATTTGATGTTCAAACTGGTCTTCCAGCCAAAACTGGAGGTGCTTTTTTCGAATTTATTGGAGGTGAATTATTACCTTATTTAGAAAAAAAATACAGAATCGCACCATTCAAAATTGTAGCCGGATTAGACTCAACCGCTGGATTTTTAAATTCGTTTTTATATAAAGATATTCCTCAATTTAACGCTTACATTTCTTTAAGTCCAGAATTGGCTAAAGATATGGAAGTTAGAATTCCAGCAAGACTAGCGGCTTCAAAAACTTCAGTTTTTTATTATCAGGCTACGGCCGATGGCGATTTGAAAAAATTTCAAGATCAAATTAGAGAATTGGATAAAAATATTATGTTGGTTAAAAATCCTTTGGTCAATTATAAGTTTGACGATTTTAAAAACGCTTCTCATTATTCATTAGTTTTGAGTGCTATTCCAAATGCATTATATCAAATTTTTGCTGCTTTTCAACCTATTTCAACTCAAGAATACAATGAAAAAATTGTGGTTTTGAAAGAAGGATATGCAGATTATTTGAAAAACAAATATGAAGTAATCGAAAAATCTTTGGGTATCAAAATGAATGTTCGATTAAACGATTTTAAAGCTATTGAAACTGCTATTTTAAAAAACGAAGCTTATGCAGAATTTGAACAATTGGCACAAATTTCTGGACAACAATATCCCAAAAGTATGTTGTATGAATACCACATGGGAATGTATTACGAAATGAGAAAAGAATTGCCAAAAGCTTTGAAATATTATCAGAATGCTTTTATGAAAGAAGAAATTGGCGATTTGACCAAAAGTATGTTAATGGATAAAGCCGAAGATATAAAAGCGCGACTTCCAAAAAAGATAAATGGCAAAAGAAAAGCAATTATTGTTGATGAGGTTCCAGCTGAAACTCCACCTACTGAAACTCCCGCCGAAACCCCAACCGAAGAAAAGAAACCATAAAAATGGCAAAAGTAAAAACTTCTTTCTTTTGTCAAAGTTGCGGTACTCAATATTCAAAATGGCAAGGACAATGCAACGCCTGCAAAGAATGGAATACTATTGTTGAAGAAATTATTCAAAAGGAAGAAAAAGCGGCTTGGAAACCTGAAACTTCAGAAGTTAAAAAAGCCTCAAAACCATTATTAATCAAAGAAATTGATTCTACTCAAGAAATCCGGATGGATACCCGCGATGGCGAATTGAATCGGGTTCTTGGTGGTGGTATTGTACCTGGTTCTTTGATACTTTTGGGTGGCGAACCTGGCATCGGAAAAAGTACACTTTTGTTGCAAATTTCATTGAAACTACCTTACAAAACATTGTATGTTTCAGGCGAAGAAAGTCAGAAACAAATTAAAATGAGAGCAGAACGAATTACGCCAAATGGCGACAATTGTTATATTCTAACTGAAACCAAAACACAAAATATTTTTCGACAAATTCAAGAAATTGAACCAGAAATTGTCATTATAGATTCCATTCAAACTTTGCATACAGATTATATAGAATCGTCACCAGGAAGTATTTCGCAAATACGTGAAACTACTGCCGAACTGATAAAATTTGCAAAAGAAACCAATGTGCCCGTCATTTTAATTGGTCATATTACTAAAGATGGAAGTATTGCTGGT
>NZ_JANLVD010000065.1:0-4004 GCF_031363805.1 Flavobacterium sp.
TGCCTAACGACTCATAAGTCCAATGAATATAATCAAAATATTTAATTCGCATGCAGATGTCGTAAGCTCTTTGGGCATACATTAAAGCGGAATCCAATTTACTGAGTTCATAATACGAATCGCCTAATAGCCAGTAAGCCCAGGTTTGCATAATTTCATTTTTTGCTTTAATGGCAATTTCGTTTCCGGCAAAGCCCAACTCAATGGCTCTTTCATATTCCTTTTGTTCATAAAAATAAAGACCAAGGTGAAGCTTAGAATCGCCTAACATTTCCAGATTATTTGTTTTTTCAGCAACCTCTATTGACCTCAATCTATATTCTAAACCTTTTACGGTATTTCCAAATGTGACATAGTCAAATCCAATCTGATTCAATGCCAGTGCTTCGCTTATTTTGTCATTATTTTTTTGTGCCAGCACCAATATTCGTTTCGCATATTGCATGTCAATCATAGGGTCTTTGCTTTCCGTTCCACTAAAAAATAAGTTTAATAATTTCAATCTTTTGCTTTCATCTCTTTCGGAAGCAATCTTTTGATAAACGGAATCTATGTCTAATGCTTGTGTAAAAGCACTTTGAATATTAACACAAAAATAAATGAGAGTTATTATTTTTTTCATTCTTGATTTTATTAGTCGAATCTTTTTTTTCAATCGGCTTGTGTTGTCAAAGTTAATTTATTCACTCCCTTTTATTTTTTAAAGGAGTTCATGATAACGCTTCGCTAAGTTCTTGCAGTCAGTTTGATGTTAGCAGGTCGCCCATGACGCATAACGAAGAAGGGATTAAAAGAAGTTTTAAAAAGAAGGGATTAGATGCACCACTGTTTGTATTACCACCACTGTTTGTTAGAAGCACTACTGTTTGATTACCGAACAAAGCCCTTCTTTTTAAAATTTCTTTTAATCTTATGTTATACCATTAGCTAATATAAAACAGTTTTTTTCTTTTCGCCTCACCCCCGCCCCTTCTCCCAAACGAGAGGGGGAAAATTTGGTCTATTTTATATTAGCTAATGGTATTATCTGCTGCTCTGCTGTCCGTCCGAAGATGTGTCGTTTGAAGTTCGCACACACTTTGTTCAAAGCGATTTACATTCAAGGCGGTGTCTGTTCGTGTTAGTCCCGATAGTTATCGGGATGCGTTTGGGTTTTTAATTTTTTTTTTGTGGGTGGGAGAAATTTTTTAATTACTCATTTCTCTAATTGTTTTTTAAAGGTATTCGTGATTGCTTCGCAGTTCAATTTTTTTCTTGGGTGGAAGATTGCAAGCTCTTTTTATTTTTTTCTGCGTTGGCTTGGTGCGGTTGCAAAAAATGTGCTTGCAATGTGCGGTGGCTTTTTCATCGTGCTCCTTCTAAAATTTTTATTTCGTCTTCCGTTAATTCATAAAGTTTGTAAACCATTTCATCCAATTGTTTTTCTAATTTGCTGGTGTCGGCTTTAGGTTCTTTTTAGCTGATACTATTTTTCTTTTTTGAAATTCCAGCCATATTTTTCCATAAACCCATCAACTTCTTCAGCAAAAGATTTCTTTGAATGGTGTTCTTCCTGATGATGAATATATTTTCTGACTGATTCAAGATGGCTTTCACTGACGCCTACCACCCAATAATCATCCTGCCAAATAAATTTTTCAGAGGTCAGCTTGTTTTGATTTATCCAAAAAGATGATTCACCTTTGATGAGTTGAGCCACTTTACTGATAGTTTGTTCTTTGCCTAAAGAGATTAAACAATGCGCATGTTCCTGCCAGCCATTAACACAATCAAGCCAGATTCCTTTTTCATCTGCATTTATTTTGATGTGCTGAAATACTTTTTTTCTCAACTCTTTTGAATTGAGAAATGGTTCTCTGTTTTTTGTAGAGAATACCATGTGCATATAAACTCTTACCCAACTCATAATTTTGTTTTGTATTTTATGTGGCTAAAGCCAGTTGCTTCTTTATTTTTATTTACAGTCAGATAAATCTGACTGTAATGGATTCTGCTGCATCTATTGCAGTTGCTTTTAAGCAACTGACAAAAATAATTTCATTTATCTTTTTGCTTTAGCATCATTTTTTATTTTCAATGATGGCGATTTCTTCCTCTGTTAATTCATAAAGTTTGTAAACCATTTCATCTAATTGCTTTTCTAATTTGCTGGTATCTGCTTTCGGGTCTTTTTCTTTGGCTGAAAGTATTTTGTCAACAAGTGTGATAAAGGGTTTTTGGTCTTTGGCTTTTTTGATTAAAAGTTTTTCCTCTGTTTCTTTTTTGACTTCTGCTAATGCTTCACCAGTTTCAGGATTCAGATATTGAAAATAAAAATTGAGTAGAGTTGAATTGATAAGTGCAAGCATGTATTTCAAATCAACTTTTATTTTTTGATTGATAACATGAGTATTATTAAGACAAATAAATTCTTCATCATCAAAAGTTGCAATTAGAGAATCACCAGTTTGTCTAATAACAATTTTAGGTTGTGAAAAAATTACTGGCTTTCTTGGTGCAGCAAGATTGTCTCCATATTTTATCCACCGTTCTCCATTCCAATTATTGACATACTTACCAATATCGCTGCCTCTTAATACCTTTTTATAAGAACTATTTTTTTTGCTTGCAGAATCATAAACTCTATTTTTTAAAATTTCCTGTGTTTGAGGTGGAACTCCTTTTCCAATTTCGTATGGCTTAACACCTGAATATAAAACACAGTAAAAACTCAATACTTCGGTACCGGTTTTTAATTTCTCAACCAACTTTTCAATTTTAGGGTTTGTGAAAATGTTTATCACATCACCATTTTTTTCTTTCCATGTATTTTGATTGTGTTTTAATTCCTGTAATTGTTCCGCATCAATGTGATTAAAAATTTTCACCATGTTGTTAGCAACAAAACCTTTTTTAAAAATCACAACTTCGGTATCAACCACAGCATCAAACACACTTTTGTGATAGTGTGAAATATTTTGAATTACATTATTGCTTGTCAAGAACTTTCTAATCTTAATCAGTTTTAGATTTGTCAGCCATGTGTTAGGAATGATAAATGAAAGAACACCGTTGATTTTTAAAAACTCAAAACTCTTTTCAGTAAAAAACAAAAAACTTTCGGGTTGATAATCCTGATACTTATAGTTGTTTTTGAAATACAATTTTTCTTCGTCTGAAAACTTTGCTCCATAAGGTGGATTCCCAATGACAATATCAAATCCATCTATTAAACCAAACATCCATTCGCTTTCAAAGAATGGTGCTGAAAGATTTTGGTCGTAAGGGTCAAAGGCAACAATTTGTTTTGCTACCGTTGTATTCCATCCATCATCTTCCAACAGTTTTGCAATTTCTTTCCGCAAAGTTTTGTCTGCATCTTGCAGACGTATTTTATCTTTTCTGGTCTTGGCAGTAAAATAATTATGTCGCAAATCTTTCAACTGCTTTTCCTTTCCTTCAATCTCAGGATTTCTAAACATTCCCTGTTCTGGTTTATCCAAACCAATTAAAGAATTAGCAGCAACAAATTTTGTTTCAAGATTCGGTAACGGGCGTATGCCCATATTCTCCATCTGGGAAGATGGAGACACATTTTGGTCAATGATGAGTGAAATGAAAAAACGCAACTTGGCAATTTGCACAGCAATGGGTTGTATGTCTATTCCGTAAATGCAGTTTTCAATCAGGTAAAGTTTTCTTCCGTAGTCGCTGGCGTTGTTATCAAACACATCGTCAATTTCATCCAATCGTTTTTTCCTTTCTGCCTTTTCAACAATTTGATAAGCAGTTTCCATTTCCTGAATTGCTTTTTGTTTTTGCAACTCTCTCCACAATTTATTTCCGTTGTCAAGTTTGGTAAGTATGTGAACCATCTTATGCAACACACCCATTGGGAATGCCCCGCTACCGCAAGCAGGGTCAAGTATTTTGCAATTGTTTATTGCCTCAATTAAAGATTTTGTTTCCTTCTCGTTAAATGGGTTTGCATTTTCTGAATAAGAAAATAAATCTCTGAGCCGTGC
>NZ_JANLVD010000267.1:0-14947 GCF_031363805.1 Flavobacterium sp.
AACGAAGGCGCTATTAAAAAAGTTGTTGAGGTCTTAAAAAATGGTGGATTAATTATTTACCCAACAGATACTGTTTATGGCTTGGGTTGCGATATAACCAATTCAAAAGCGTTGCAACGCATTGCTAAAATAAAAGGTATAAAATTGGAGAAAGCCAATTGGTCATTTGTTTGCTATGATTTAAGTAATATTTCAGATTATGTTAGACAAATTGACACCTCGACATTTAAGATCTTAAAACGCGCTTTACCAGGACCATACACTTTTATTTTGCCAGGAAATAATAGTTTACCAAAGGAATTTAAAAAGAAAACCACGGTAGGAATTCGTGTTCCTGACAATGCAATTGTATTAGAAATTGTAAAAATTTTGGGAAACCCAATAGTTTCAACTTCTATTCATGATGAAGATGAAGTTTTAGAATATTCTACAGATCCGGAACTCATTTTTGAAAAATGGCAAAACCTAGTGGACTTGGTTATAGATGGTGGTTATGGAGATAATATAGCATCTACAATTATTGATTTATCAGGTTTTGAACCTGTAGTAATCAGGGAAGGAAAAGGAAGTTTGGATATTTTGTAGATTTACTTTGAATAATTTTATATCAATAAAAATGACAAAAGTTTAAAAATTTTACTTTTTTAAACTTTTGCCATAATATTTTCTACTATTGACTTTTTGCTAAATATCAAAAATATTATTTAGAAGGTTTTTTCATTTCCTTTTCAATCATATCATAGAACTCATCAATTTTTGGTAAAACAACAATGCGTGTTCTTCGATTTTTAGATCTGTTTTCAGCACTATCATTTGCAGTTAAAGGAACATATTCACCTCTTCCTGCTGCAATAAGTTGCGATGGTCTTACGCCTAACTCCTTAGTTAAAACTCTAATTATGGCAGTAGAACGCTTCACACTTAAATCCCAATTGTCCAATAAAATAGCATTTCCAGTAAAAGGTACGTTATCAGTATGACCTTCAACCATACATTCAAATGTAGGTTTATCATTCACCACTTTTGCAACTTTGCCTAGAATTTCTTTGGCTCTTTCACTTACTATATAACTTCCACTTTTAAACATTAATTTATCTGCAATAGAAATAAATACTACTCCTTTTTCTACATTCACTTCAATGTCTGGATCAGAAATTCCAACAGAACTTTTTAAACTAGTAACCAAAGCTAGCGTTACAGAATCTTTTTTGGTTAAAGCATCTTGCATTCTAGAAATTTTCAAATCTTTTTCTTTGATTGTTTCCAATGCTTTTTCAATATTTTGGGCTCCTTTAGTTGACAATGTTGTCATATTCCCCATGTTATTTATCAAATCTGAATTGTTTTTTTTCAAATTATCATTTTGGTCTTTCAAACTTTCTAACGAAGCATTTAAACCTGATTTTTCTTCCAAACAAGAATTAAGTTTTACTGTAGCAGTATTCAATAGATCCTGAATTTCTTTATTTTTTGATTCTGATTCAAGAAATTTTTTCTTCGATACACACGAAGCAAAAAGTGTCAAAACAGACAAACACAATACAATCTTTTTCATAAAAAAACTTTTAATTTATACAAAATTAGGGTTTTAAAAGTTTAGAGTTAAATTTCTAACCTTAAACTAATGTTAAATAATTATTCAAAAACCTCGTCATTATTGACATAGTACTTATAAACGATACTTTTCAAATTGTAGTATCTTTTATATTGATGCAATTCTCTTTTTTTATAATTTGTTAAAAATAAGCAATAAAAAGAATAATGTGCGTTTAAAATGGCAAAAAAATGTCGAAATTTTCCTTTTAAAATAAATTGAAATCCCGCAAGACCATCCAAAACCATTCTCAATAGTAAAACACTAATAATTTTATTTGCTGGCAAATTTTTGACCAACATTAACAGTGAATTTCTAAAATTTAAAAATGTTTTTTTAGGATTTCCTTGTTCTAAAGTTGCACCTCCAACGTGATACACAACTGATTTTGAATTGTATTTTGTAACATAATTTTTATTAAAAGCACGCCAACACAAATCAATTTCTTCCTGGTGTGCAAAAAAATCAGCATCAAAACCATTCAATGTTCTAAAAACTTCTTTTCTAATAAAGAAGCAAGCACCAGAAGCCCAAAATATTTCTCGGTTATCATTATATTGCCCATGGTCTTTTTCGACAGTATCAAAAATTCTGCCTCTGCAAAACGGGTAACCATACTTATCAATAAAACCGCCTGCTGCGCCAGCATATTCAAAATATTCTTTGTTTTTAAAATCCAAAATTTTGGGTTGAATAATAGCTGTTTTTGGTTCATTATTAAAGGTATCGAATATTGGTTGCAACCAATTTTCTGTAACTTCAATATCCGAATTTACCAAGGCATAAATTTCTTCTTCTACAAATTGTAATGCTTCATTATAACCTTTGGCATAACCATAATTAGCTTTATTTTCAATGATATTTACAGTTGGAAAATTGGTTTTTACAAACAAAATTGAATCATCTGTCGAAGCATTATCAGCAACAAACACAATGGCTTCTTTGGAATATTGAATGATAGATGGCAAAAACTGTTCTAGTAATTTTTGTCCATTCCAATTTAGTATTACAACTGCAATTTTTTTTTCGAACATTTAGAATTTTGTTTGAAATTCGGGCAAATTTTCAAGAAATTGATACTTTTCGTTTTCAAAATCCATTTTACAAAAGTAGTGTTTCAATCCATTCGTTACCATTAAATATTCAGCTTTTAAAGTCAAATTGTAACGTGCGATTTGATCGAAAGTAGTTTGCGAAATTTTAATTTCAGGTGCTTTGCATTCTATTAATACCAAAATTGAACCATCATTATTAAAAACAACCACATCATATCGCTTGGTTAATCCGTTAATTTTCAGTGCTTTTTCTACATTTATTAACGATTTTGGATACTTTTTTTCTTCTAATAAAAATCGTACCACATTTTGCCTTACCCATTCTTCTGGTGTGAGTATCATAAATTTTTTCCTGATTTCATCAAAAATAGCCACTTTATTTTCACTATTTTTGAAACGGAAAACAAAATTCGGAAAATTGAGTTGTTGCATTTTACGAAAGTAATATCAAATAAACGAATAACCAAATAACCAAATCAACATTTTTGTGGATGAAATAGTTAAAATTGTCAATGATATAAAAGCGGGAAACATAAAACCTATTTATTTTTTAATGGGTGAAGAACCTTATTATATTGATAAATTATCAGATTATATCGAAGAAAATATTTTATCTGAAGAGGAGAAAGGTTTTAATCAAACCGTACTTTATGGTCGCGATGTAACTATTGAAGATATTATTGGAACGGCAAAACGTTATCCAATGATGGCAGAGCGTCAAGTTGTCATTGTCAAAGAAGCCCAAGATTTGACAAAAACCATTGATAAATTGGAAAGTTATACAGAGAATCCAATGCCTTCGACTGTTTTGGTTTTTTGTTACAAATACAAAGTTTTGGACAAGCGTAAAAAACTCGTAAAACTTTTGGCTAAAAACGGGTTGGTTTATGAAAGTAAAAAACTGTACGAAAATCAAATTAGTCTATGGATTAATAGAGTTTTGCAAGGAAAAGGATATACAATTGAACCCAAAGCAAATGCTATGCTGGTGGAGTTTTTGGGCAATGATTTGAGTAAAATAAACAACGAACTAGAAAAACTTCAAATTATTTTGCCTAAGGGAAGTATTATTTCTGCTAAACATATCGAAGAAAATATTGGTTTCAGCAAAGATTTTAATGTTTTTGAGTTACAAAATGCTTTGGGTTCAAAAAATCAATTCAAAGCTTATCAAATAGCACAATATTTTTCAGACAATCCTAAAGACAATCCTATGGTGGTAACTACCAGTTTGGTTTTTAGTTTTTTTATCAAGCTTTTAAAATACCACGGATTAAAAGATAGAAACCCAAATAATGTGGCGAAAGTTTTGGGCGTAAGTCCTTTTTTTCTCAAAGATTACGATCTGGCTTTGCGGAATTATCCAATGAAAAAAGTCAGTCAAATTGTAGCTACTATGCGCGATATCGATGTTAAAAGCAAAGGCGTTGGAGCCAATGCTTTGCCAAATCACGATTTATTGAAAGAAATGTTGGTTAAAATTTTTAATTAATAGTTGTATTTTTCATTTTGTGATAATTGATATATGAAACTATCAAAATCCCTAAAAAGAGTATTGGAAAAAAAGTTTGAAAGTTTATTCCATCAACAAAACCGTGACTAATACTTGCGAAAATAAAATCGAAAGCAAAACCTGCATAAGCCCATTCTTTAATTCGGCTTGGCACTTTTGGAATCATTAATACTAAAACACCTAAAATTTTAAAAATAACTAGAACATTTCCAAAATATTCAGGATATCCTAAATGTTTAATACCTTCCTTAGCCAATTCTGTTTGCGAAGTAGTTGCTGGAAGCACTCCTTCAAATAAAAAAATAATGGTTGTGGTAACCCAAAATAAAATTTTTGTTGTTTTCATAATAATACTATTTGATGGTTATTTTTTCTAAATTTTCTTGAACTCTAAAAAGTACAATTTTTGTAATTAGATCTAATGGCAATAATTTGTCTAGTGGAAACTGAACCGATCCTTTGCCTTGTTTGTAAGAGTTGAGTTCCTTTTTAAATGCTAGATTTCCTGATGGCAAAGCATAAAAACCAATATGATTTTTAAATCCACCAAAATGTACTAAAATTCCATTTTGCTTAAAAGTTGGCAATCCGTAACTAATAGTTTCTTCTGCTTTAGGAGCGGCTTTTTGAATTGTTCTACGCAATATTTCCAGATGTGCTTTTGTATTTTCTGGTTGAGATGCAATGTATGAATCAATATTTTTTGATTGTGTAACATCAGTTTTATCCATAATTTTAATTTTTTAGTTGCTATTTCTATCAAAATTTAAAATCCAATTGTTATCAAATTTATCAGTTAGATCACCAAATAAAGCATTCCAAAAAGTTGTTTCAAGATTGTGTTTTATAGTTCCGTATTCGGATAATTTGTCAAAAATAGTTCTAATTTCTTCTTCACTACTGCAATTGAGCATCAATGAAACGTTATTGCCTTTTATAAGTTCTGTTTCTGGTGTCATATCTGAACTCATAATAACAAAACCTCTGCTAATTAATGTTGAATGTAAAATGCAGTCTTTCATTTGAGTTGGCATTTTATCTGATAATGGAGATTCTCCAATGGTTTGAAAAGTGAGTTCACCACCTAAACAATGTTGGTAAAATGTCATTGCTTCTCGGCAGTTGCCGTTAAAGGTAAGATATGAATTTATTTGCATTTTTTTCTTTCTTAGGTTATAGTTGACCTCTATAATTTGGGTCGAAGTCAACAATCCATTCAATACCATATTTATCTCTAAACATTCCAAAATACGAACCCCACGGGCTATCGGCAATAGGAAATTCTATTTGCCCACCTTCCGAAAGTCCGTTAAACAGTTTGTCGGCTTCTTTTTTGCTTTCTGCACTAATGGATATTTTAGATCTGTTTTCATTTTCATTTGTACGCCCCATACTTTCGGGAACATCATTTGCCATTAAAACATTTTTACCAATAGGCAAGGCAATGTGCATTATTTTATTTGCTTCTTTTTCTGCCACTGGAAATTCAGTACTTGCAATGTCTTTGAAACGCATAATATTTGCAAATTCTCCGCCAAAAACTGATTTGTAAAATGTAAAAGCTTCTTCGGCATTGCCGTTGAAGTTAATGTGTGGATTGATAAGTGCCATAATTTTTATTTTTTTAAGCGTTAATTAATTTTTCAATATCAAACTTTTTCATTTGCATAAAAGCAGTAACTACTTTTTCACTTTTTTTAGGATCAGCCATTAATTGGCTTAGTATTTTTGGAACAACCTGCCACGAAACACCAAACTGATCTTTACACCAACCACATTGACTTTCGGAACCTCCATTTGAAATTAAATGGTTCCAATAATGGTCTATTTCCTGTTGTGTTTCACACTCAATGGTAAAAGAAACTGCTTCGTTAAATTTAAAATTTGAACCACCGTTTAAGCCCATAAACTGATAACCATTCAATTCCCATTTGACTACCAATGGGTTTTCTTCTGTGATTTTTGAGTTTTTAAATATAGAACAGTAAAATTCTGCTGCTGCTTTGGCTTGTCCATCAAACCATAAGCAAGGATAAATTTGATTGGTCATAATTTTGCCTATTAATTGGTTTCTGTATAATTCTTAAACGAATTTAAAATGGCTTGCCATCCGTTTTGTTGAAGTTCGGTTGAATTTTGATTTTCTGCTTCAAAAACAACATCAATTATTGTTGAGTCATTTACGCTCGTAAAAGCAATTTTTGCCTTTCTTCCATCATTCAAAGTGTAAGCAATTAATTCATTTGTTTTAACTTCATCATATAAACCTTCAAAGTCAAATCCAAAACTTCCGTCTTTAGCTTCCATTCTAGAAAGAAATTTTCCGCCAACTTTCAAATCATTTTCTGATTTTGTTGTGTGCCAATCTTCAGATGCTGTGTTCCAATTAAGGATGTGTTTAGGTTCAGTATAATATTTCCAAACTTTTACTACTGATGCATTTACTGTAACTTCTACATCGATGCTTTTTTTTATTGTTTCCATTTCTATTTTTTAAGATTACTAATTAATAAATAAAATACATTACAAACTTACCATCAATTTTATTAACTCACACATTGCGATTACGACTATTTAAAGGGTTGTTTGCGACACTATCATTTTGTATATTTGTGCTGTAAATTAAACACATATGAAAAACGTATCTATTTTAGTTCCTGAAACTGCAGTAATTGAAGCCATTGCAGATCCAAATTATATGTTTAAAGCAGTCAATCAGTTTTTATTAGCTTCTGGTCGACCTGTTTTATTTGATGTAAAAACCGTTGGTCTGACAAATGATGTAAAGTTGGATAATAGTTTGTTTACCGTTCATACTGATAAATTAATTGATGAAGTAAAACAAACGGATTTAGTCATCATTCCAGCTCTGAGTGGCGATTTGTCGAAAGCCATTGACATGAATAAAGACTTTATTCCTTGGATTATTAATCAATACAAAAATGGGGCAGAGATTGCTTCGCTTTGTATTGGTTCTTTTTTACTTGCTTCCACTGGATTGCTTGACGGTAAAAAATGTTCATCGCATTGGAATTCAGCCAACGAATTTCGAGCAATGTTTCCTAATGTTGAATTGGTTGATGGAGCCATTATTACCGAAGAACAAGGCATTTATTCAAGCGGTGGAGCAAACTCGTATTGGAGTTTACTTTTATATTTGGTTGAAAAATATACCGATAGAGATACCGCAATCTTGGCTTCAAAATTTTTTGCCGTAGATATTGATCGTGATAGTCAAGCTGCATTTATGATGTTTCAAGGTCAGAAAGACCATAATGATGTCGAAATATTAAAAGCCCAACATTTTATTGAAGACAACATTCAAGAAAAAATCACGGTCTATGAATTGGCAAATCTAACGGCGCTTGGAAGAAGAAGTTTAGAAAGAAGATTTAAAAAAGCAACTAACAATTCAATTGTAGAATATATCCAACGTGTAAAAATTGAAGCTGCCAAACGCAGTTTTGAAAGTAGCAGAAAAAATATTACCGAAGTTATGTATGATGTAGGTTATACTGACACCAAAGCTTTTCGAGATGTTTTTAAAAAAGTCACTGGATTAACTCCTATTGAGTATCGAAATAAGTATAATAAACAAAATAGTATTGCTTAGCTATAAATGTAATTTATATCACAAAAATTTATACTAACGTTTTTATAGAAACCATTTTTAATTTCTTTATAAATTACCGATATTTGCAAACTATAAATGCAAAACAATGGGAACAAATAAAAATACAATATTAGGTTGGGCAACTTTAATTATGATAATTATGGGATTCACATTAATAGGAATGGGTGCTTTTAAGTATGATGATGTTGCAGGTTGGGGATTTGTAGCAGTAGGAATTGGTTTTCTTGCCAATGCTTGGGTTTTCAGTTCCCTGAAAGGCAGATTGTAAAATTATATTCTTTTCTTTATTCTAAAATCTAAAATCAATTATCTAAATGTCAGACGATAAAAAAGTAATATTCTCAATGCAAAAATTGAGTAAAACGTATCAAGGTGCAGACAAACCTGTTCTTAAAAATATCTATTTGAGTTTCTTTTACGGAGCAAAAATTGGAATTTTAGGTTTAAATGGTTCCGGAAAATCATCTTTATTAAAAATTATTGCAGGCGTAGATAAAAATTACCAAGGAGATGTGGTTTTTCAACCTGGCTACACCGTGGGTTATTTAGAACAAGAACCTATTTTGGATGATAGCAAAACGGTTATCGAAATTGTAAAAGAAGGCGTTGCCGAAACCATGGCAGTTTTGGATGAGTTCAACAAAATCAATGATATGTTTGGCTTGCCAGAATATTATGAAGATGCAGACAAAATGGACAAATTGATGGACCGTCAAGCAGCTTTGCAAGATAAAATCGATGCACTTGGCGCTTGGGAAATCGATACTAAACTCGAAATTGCCATGGATGCATTACGCACTCCAGAAGCAGATACGCCTATCAAAAATCTTTCAGGTGGAGAGCGTCGTCGCGTAGCTTTGTGCCGATTATTATTGCAACAACCAGACGTTTTGTTGCTCGATGAACCAACCAATCACTTAGATGCGGAATCGGTTCTTTGGTTAGAACAACACTTGGCTCAATATGCTGGAACTGTAATTGCAGTAACGCACGATAGATATTTCTTGGATAATGTGGCTGGTTGGATTTTGGAATTGGATAGAGGAGAAGGCATTCCGTGGAAAGGAAATTATTCTTCTTGGCTTGACCAAAAATCGAGTAGAATGGCACTCGAAGAAAAAGTAGCTTCCAAACGCAGAAAAAATTTGGAGCGCGAATTGGATTGGGTTCGTCAAGGAGCAAAAGGCCGTCAAACCAAGCAAAAAGCACGTTTGCAGAACTATGATAAATTGTTAAACGAAGATCAAAAACAACTTGATGAAAATCTAGAAATATACATTCCAAACGGACCACGTTTGGGAACCAATGTGATTGAAGCCAAAAATGTTGCCAAAGCTTTTGGTGATAAATTGTTGTATGATAATTTAAATTTCACTCTGCCACAAGCAGGAATTGTTGGTATTATTGGACCAAATGGTGCTGGTAAATCGACCATTTTCAGAATGATAATGGGTGAACAAGAAACAGATTCGGGTGAGTTTTCTGTGGGAGAAACTGTTAAAATTGCTTATGTAGATCAATCGCATTCCAACATCAATCCTGATAAATCCATTTGGGAAAATTTTGCAGATGGTCAAGAATTAATAATGATGGGCGGACGACAAGTTAATTCTCGTGCTTATCTGTCTCGTTTTAATTTTGGTGGTGGCGAACAAAACAAAAAAGTATCGACACTTTCTGGTGGAGAACGCAACCGTTTGCACCTTGCGATGACTTTGAAAGAAGAAGGAAACGTACTTTTGTTAGACGAACCAACCAATGATTTAGATGTTAACACACTTCGTGCACTTGAAGAAGGTCTAGAAAACTTTGCTGGTTGTGTCGTTGTTATTTCGCATGATAGGTGGTTTTTAGATAGAATTTGTACCCATATTTTAGCTTTTGAAGGCGATTCTGAAGTATATTATTTTGAAGGTGGATTTTCTGAATATGAAGAGAATAAAAAGAAACGTTTGGGTGGCGATTTGACTCCAAAACGATTGAAATACAAAAAATTAATTCGATAAAAGAATTAAAAATGGTTTAAACAAAGTCCACAGAGAGTATAAACCTTTGTGGACTTTGTGGTTTTAGTCCATGAGCTTTGCGATTAGAAATAAATTCATTAAATTTAGAGAAAGATTAAAAAATGAAATCATTAATTTTAGTACGTCATGCCAAATCAAGCTGGAACTTACCGGTTCAAGACAAGGATCGAGAACTAATTTCTATTGGTATTGAAAGTATCAAAAAAGTAGCCAAAAAAGCCATTGCATTACTTCCTAAAGAATTCACTATTTGGAGTAGTACAGCCAAACGAGCTTCCCAAACAGCTTACTTGTTTTGTGAAAATGCTGGCATTGAAAAAAATAAAATTAATTTCAATGATAGTTTGTATACTTTCGATGATAGTTCTTTAGAAAAAAGCATTAAAAAATGTGACAATAATATTGAGAATTTAATAGTTTTTGGTCACAACGCAGCAATAACTGATTTTGTCAATAAATTTGGTGATAAATTAATATTCAATGTACCAACATCGGGATTTGTATTTATTAAATTTGAGCAAAATAATTGGGCTGATATTCAAAACGGAAAAACTTTACACACTATATTTCCAAAAGAAATTTAATAATGGCGGTTACAGAAAACAGATATATTGACAGAGAAAAAAGCTGGTTGGCTTTTAATTTTAGAGTGTTGCAAGAAGCAGCAGATGAGAGAGTTCCTCTGCTGGATAGAATGCGATTTTTAGGTATTTTTTCCAATAATTTGGATGAGTTTTTCAGGGTTCGCTACGCAGCAATTAGGCGTTTAAGTATTTCAGGCGAAGCAAGCGAAAAATTATTAGGAGGCGTTTCTGCACAAAAATTATTAAAAGAAATTACAGAAATTGTAATTGAACAGCAGTCTGAAAGTCTACGAATATTGAATGTTATTGAAAAACAGCTTGAGGATCAGAATATTTTTATGATAAATGAAAATGAAATTCCAGCATCACAAGAACACTTTGTCAAAGATTTTTTTATACAAAAAGTAAGTCCCGAATTGGTCACCATTATTTTGAACGATTTGGCTGAATTTCCACTTTTGAAAGATACTTTTGGCTATTTAGCTATAAAATTAGTAATTAAATCAAAGGATAAATTATCATTACTCGACAAATTAAAATTTAAAAAAGACATTCGTTACGCTGTTATTGAAATCCCAAAAAACATCAATCGTTTTGTGGTTTTACCGTCAATTAATGACAAGCAACATATAATACTTCTTGATGATTTGATTAGATATAATTTGCATAATATTTTCAATATTTTTGATTACGAAAGCATTTCTGCTCACATGATAAAAATTACTCGAGATGCACAACTTGATTTAGATAGCGATTTGAACAAAAGCTTTTTAGAGAAAGTTTCCTCAAGTGTAAAGGACAGAAGAATTGGTGAACCTGTGCGTTTTATTTATGACCAGAATATTGATAAAGATACTCTTAAATTCTTTTTGAGTAATATGGGAATCGACTCAAAAGAAAGTATAATTCCAGGTGGCAAATATCATAATCGTCGTGATTATATGGATTTCCCCAACTTAGGAAGATACGATTTGTTGTATAAAAATAATGCACCATTACCACTTAAAAATTTGAGTTTGGAAGGAAGCATGCTCAAGAAAATCGAGTTGAAAGATTATTTGGTCAATGCTCCTTATCAATCCTATTCTTATATTATTAAATTTTTACGTGAAGCTGCATTAGATCCAAATGTTTCGACTATAAAAATCACATTATACAGACTGGCTAAAAATTCTCAAATTGTAAGTTCTTTAATCAGCGCTGCAAAAAATGGCAAAAAAGTAATTGTTCAAATTGAATTACAAGCTCGTTTTGACGAAGCCAGTAATATTTCTTATGCAGAACAAATGCAAACCGAAGGAATAACACTCATATTTGGGGTAAAAGGATTAAAAGTACATAGCAAAATTTGTTTAGTCGAAAGAATTGAAGATGGTAAATTGAAGCGATATGGTATTATTTCCACAGGAAATTTTAACGAATCTACAGCAAAAATATATACCGATGTTTCACTTTTTACAGCACACCAAGAAATATTAAAGGATATTTCTAAAGTTTTTGACTTTTTTATGGTTAACTATAGAATACACCGTTACAGACACTTAGTAGTTTCACCACATTATACAAGAACGCGGTTTTATAAATTGATTGACAAGGAAATTTTACATGCCAATTTAGGCAAACCAGCTTATATAAAGCTGAAAATGAATAGTTTATCCGATATAAAAATAATCGATAAATTATATGAAGCAAGTAGAGCAGGGGTGAAAATACAATTAATAATAAGAGGTATTTGTTCGCTTATTCCAAACACAAAAGGAATGAGCGAAAACATTGAAGCTATTTCTATTGTAGATAATTATTTGGAACATTCAAGAGTTTATATTTTTGGAAACAATAATAATCCGGAAGTTTTTATATCTTCTGCAGATTTAATGACAAGAAATATAGATGCTAGAGTCGAAGTTACGTGTCCAATTTATGATGAAGATATTAAAAATGAATTGATAGAAACTTTCGACATTGGTTGGAAAGGAAATGTAAAAGCCCGTTTTCACTCAGAAAAATTGGATAATAAATATAGATTGCGAGGAGATAATCCAATATTTAGAGCACAATTTGAAACCTACAAATATTACGAAGAAAAACTAAAATAGATATTTTAAATTTAATATCTGAAATCTAATATCTAAAGTAAAAAAATGATTTCAATAAAAAAATATGCTGCTATAGATATTGGTTCAAACGCCATGCGATTGTTAATCACAAATGTAGTAGAACAAGAAGGAAAAGAAACCCAGTTTAATAAAAACGAATTAATTCGAGTACCAATACGTTTGGGACAAGATGCATTTACAGTTGGTGAAATAACTGAAGAGAATATCGATCGGATGATTGATGCCATGAAAGCATTTAAATTATTGATGAAAGTATATAAAGTAGAAAAGTATATGGCTTGTGCTACATCTGCTATGCGTGAGGCATATAACGGAAAAGAAATTGCAGAAATAATAAAGAAAAAGGCCGATATTAAAATTGATATTATCGATGGAAAAAAAGAAGCACTTATTATTGCAACATCAGATTTAAGTCAATTTTTAAATACTGATGAAACCTATTTGTATGTAGATGTTGGTGGTGGAAGCACAGAATTTTCATTATTTTCTGATAGTAAAATGGTGGCTTCAAAATCATTTAAAAATGGTACTGTAAGACTTTTAAATGAAATGGTAAATGATATTGTTTGGCAAGAAATTGAAAAATGGATTAGAATAATTACAGAACCATACGAAAAAATCACTTTGATTGGTTCTGGTGGAAATATCAATAAAATATTCAAACTTTCAGGAAAAATGCAAGACAAACCATTGTCATACATGTATTTAAACAACCAATATCAGTATTTAAATTCATTAACTTATGAACAGCGAATAGCAGAATTAGCATTAAATACAGACAGAGCAGATGTTATTATTCCAGCTTTAAGCATTTATTTGAAAGCCATGAAATGGAGTGGAGCCAATAAAATTTATGTTCCAAAAATTGGATTGGCTGACGGAATAGTGAAGGCAATGTATTATGGGAAAATTTAGTTTTTTTTAAAGAGTTTCAAAGTTGTAAAGTTTCAAAATTTCAAAGCAAAATATATTTTAGTTTTAAAATCCTTTGCAACTTTACTACTTTATGCCATTACAACTTTTAATTTTCTAACTCTGAAGCTTTGAAACTTTCTAACTCTGAAACTCTGAAACTTTGCAACTCCTCACTACAAATCCAAATCAAAAGTTTTCCTTAATAATTCCAAAGCAGGATTCAAACCTTTCAATCTTTCATATTTTTCCTGAACTGTAAAAGCTTTTTTAAGTTCAATTTTTTCATTTATGATTATATCTATTGTAACGTTATGATTGTGAAGTTTACCACGCAAATAGCCTAATAAATCATGCTTTTCGCCTTCAAAATCTATTTTTGAACTTTCATTTGGCAGTTCATGAATAATTGTTGTACCATCCAATTTAGGATCGTTAAGCAATAACAACGATTCTAAAATTTTATAACCTTTATCTCCCAATCTATTGGCATATTTTATCCATTGTTCCAGCATTTGAGTTTCTGTAAATGGCTCGATTGGCAGTTCATCATGTAGCTTTTCTTGTGGTTTGAGTTGTGCTTCTAATTCTTTTTTGGCACGAATACTCGACATGGACAAGGCTGAAACTTTATGATTTAAGATTTCTGATTTTGGATTAACGATTTTTGATGTATTCAAATCATTAACTTCTTCGGTTTTTGAATTTGAAATTTCGACATTATTATTTATTTGGGATTTGTCTCTTGGCACTTCCACTTCGACTGCACTCAGTGTGACATTACCTGAACTATTTAAAACTTCAACATTTGATTTTTGATTTTTGAAATTGTCACTGATATTTTTTTCAACAATCGAATAATCACTTTTTCTAAAATAAGTTGCTGGAATTATATAGGATTCAACTTTTTTTTTTCTCCATCATAAGTGATGGAGGCCAATTGCATCAAGCAAAGTTCAACTAAAAGTCGCTGGTTTTGAGAAACTTTAAATTTTAAATCACAATCATTGCTCAACTCGATTCCTTTAAGTAAAAAATCTTGTAAAGCTTTTTGAGATTGTATGGCATATAATTTTTGCGCTTGCTCGCCAACTTCCAATAACGACAATGTGGCTGGCGTTTTAGAAACCAATAAATCTCTAAAATGAGATCCTAAACCTGCAATAAAATGGTGTCCGTCGAAACCTTTTGCTAAAATTTCATTATATGCCAATAGCAAATCTGGAATTTTATTTTCTAGAATTAAGTCTGTTACATTTATATACGTTTCATAATCTAAAACGTTTAAGTTTTCTGTTACCGCTTGGCGTGTCAAATTATTTCCACAGTAGGAAACTACCCTATCAAAAATTGACAACGCATCACGCATGGCACCATCCGCTTTTTGAGCTATAATATGCAATGCATCATCTTCAAAAACTACACCTTGGCTTGTGGCTACTTCTGCCAAATGTTCTTTGGCATCTTTAACTGTAATTCGCTTGAAATCAAAAATTTGACAACGAGACAAT
>NZ_JANLVD010000072.1:0-18735 GCF_031363805.1 Flavobacterium sp.
ATTTAAAATCTGAGAAAGATACAACAAAAGAAGAACTCAAACAAGCCAAAGAGGAAATGCTAAAAGCCAAAAAAGAAATGGAAGAAGCGCGGGCAGCACTCGAAAAAGCTAAATCTGAAATTAAAATGAGAAAAACATAAAACACTCTAAACCACTTTAAATAGTGGTTTTTTTATAGATTAAAGAATTTAAACTTCATAAATAGTTAAATAACTATAAAAATAGTTTTATAACTAAAAATATAGTTGTAAGTTTGTTTTGCGTTAAGGAATACAACACTACCAACTTATTTTTATAACTGTCTAGTGAACTTTTTTTGACTCTTTATTCATTAATTTGTGATCTTGAATTTGTAATTAGCTTTTTAACTTAAATAGTAAATATGAAAATAATAACATTAATACTTTTATTGCCTATTGTATCGTGGTGTCAGAAAAACAACTTTCAAGAAATTGAAAAATATATGGACGCACAAAACCAAGTTAATAAATTTGGAGGAACAGTAATCGTAATGAAAAATGACACTGTAATATTAAAAAAAGCATATGGTTATGCCGATTTAGAATGGAATGTTAAGAATACGTTTGACACAAAATTTGTATTAGCATCAATTTCTAAACACTTTACAGCAATCGCCATTATGCAATTGGTAGAAAAAAAGCAACTATCATTTAATGATAAATTAAATAAATTTTTTCCAAATTATCCACAAGGTGAAAAGGTAACTATACATATGTTATTGACACATACAGCTGGGCTTCCACTAGATTTTGAAGATTTATATTTAGATTCTACTATTATAACTAAAGATTCAGCGATAGCAAATATTAAAAATAAACCGTATCTTTTTAATCCAGGTACGAACTGCAAATACAGTAACATAGGCTATTTTTTGCTTTCACAAATTATTGAAAAAGCTTCTGGACAAACATATGAAGTATTTTTAAAACAAAATATATTCGACAAAGCAAAAATGAAAGATACTGGAGTTTGTAATAATGATTCAATAATAGGCAAAAAAGCAAAGATTTATTATCGAAATGGTAATAATTATGTCCACAATCCTTATATAAATTGGAACTTAAATACGGGTTTAGATGGAATTTACTCAACAATCGATGATTTATATAAATTAGATAGAGCCTTTTACGGAGAAACACTTCTTTCAAATTTGTCTAAGTCAATTATGACGACACAATACAATAAGATTTATCCAGACAATGGGTTTATTGATTCTTACGGATATGGAATTTTTATTAATCCTTATTACAATCACAATCATTATTTACTAACTCATAGCGGCGGTTTTATTGGAACAATGACAACATATGATAGTTATCCAAAAGATAATATTTTCATTGCCGTCTTATCCAATAATGAATCGGAATCTCATATGATAAGCTATGGTTTAGCAGGAATATTATTCGGAATACCAGTTGAATTGCCCTATTTACATAAAGAAATATTTATAAATAAAAATACTCTAAGTAAATTTGCAGGAAAGTATGGGAATTTGGAAGTAATAAATAAAGATAACAAATTATATCTGAATACTGAAGATAATGAACTTTTAGCCGAAAGTAGTACTAAATTTTTTAGCAACAACAAAAATGATCGAACTTTCGAATTTATTATTGACAAAAAAGGTATCGTAAAATCTATGATATTGACAAAAGGAGGAGTTAAGGAAATCAAAATAAGAAAAACATAAAACACTCTAAACCAACTTAAACATTGGTTTTTTTATATATTAAAAAATTTAAACTTAATAAATAGTTAAATAACTATAAAAATAGTTTTATAACTAAAAATATAGTTGTAAGTTTGTTTTGCGTTAAGGATTGTAGTGAAAATCCTTTTATAAATTGTCATCCTGAGCTTGTCGAAGGAGACAATTTATAAAAGATTGTAACGGAAAGCCTGACCAAAATGTAGAAAAATGAAGTGACGAAGGAACAAAATTTTACACATTTTGGGAACGCCCAAAAAAATAAAATATGCAAAAGTTAACCAACAAAGAAGAAGAAATTATGCAAATTTTATGGAAGCTGAAAAAGGCTTTTGTAAAAGAGGTTTTGGCTGAAATAGCCGATGAAAAGCCGCATTATAACACACTATCTACCATTATTAGGAATTTGGAAGAGAAAGGATTTGTATCCTACAATGCCTTTGGAAATACGCATCAGTATTTTCCAATTGTAAAAATGGAAGACTACAGAAAGCGTTTTATGAACACTGCAATTGAGAATTATTTTGACAGTTCCTATAAGAATATGGTGTCTTTTTTTGCGGAAGAAAATAAAATATCTGCAGAAGAGCTAAGAGAAATTTTAGCTATTATCGAGAAAAAATAGAAGCTTATGGAAACTATTTTCATTTATTTATTAAAATCTAGTGCTTTGGTGGCTGTTTTTTATTTTGCCTATACTTTTTTAGTCCAAAAAGAAACGTTTTTTAACAGCAATCGTTGGTTTTTATTATCAGGATTATTCACCTCAATATTGTTGCCCTTATTTTTTATTGAGAAAATAGTTTTTATTGATAAGCCCATCTATTCTCCAACCGACTTTGTATTTTCCCCAACAAATCAAATGCCAATAAATACTGTGGAATCATTCAATTGGTTGAATTTATTTTACATTGGCTATGGAATTTTGGTAATCGTCTTGATTTTGAAAATAATTTTAGAATTGGTTTCTTTATTCAAATTAATAAAAAACAAAGAAGTAAATGTAGTCAAACCTTTTGCTTTGATAGACATTAATGAAAACATAAATCCATTTTCATTTTTTAAATATATTGTATTCAATTCAAAAATGTATTCGAATAGTGAATTGCAAAATATTATATCGCACGAAAAAGTACACAGTCTCGAAAAACATTCTATAGATGTCTTGATTGCCAAAGTTTTTTGCGCCATTTTTTGGTTCAATCCGTTTGTTTGGTTGTACAAAAATGCTATAATCCAAAATTTAGAATATATTGCCGACCAAAAGGCAATTCAAAATACTGAAAATAAAAAAGCGTATCAAATGACGCTTTTAAAGGTAGTTTCTGATCAAAACTGCTTGTCGATTACCAACTCATTTTATCAATCATTAATCAAAAAACGAATTGTTATGTTAAACAAAAATCAATCAAAACAGAGAAACATTTGGAAGTATGCCGTTATTCTTCCTGCTTTGGTAGCATTTATTATTTTCTTTCAGGTAAAATTAATTGCGCAAGAAAAATCTGGTAGGCCTAATTATTATAATAAAAATCAATCGGAAATTGATCCTATTGTAATCAACAAAAACACATCGGACAATAAATTAAAAGAAATTGCTGAAACTGTAAAAACCGAAAGTGATGTTGACATTAAATTTAAAAATGTTAAGCGAAATAATAAGGAAGAAATTATTGCGATAAGCACTTATTTTAAAAATCAAAAAGGCACAAAAGGCAATCATATTATTGTAAGCGATGAACCTATAAAACCATTTTATATCAATATTCAAAAAGATAAAAAAGGGAGAATGTCTATCAATTTGGGCAATGATAACAGAATTGCGCTAAATGAAAATGAAGACAATTCGAATTCTGATTATGCTTATCAGGATAATAGTGATGATCAAGAAATGGCAAATCTACCAACTCCTCCTACACCTCCAACACCACCAAATGGACCTGACATGAGCAATATGCCAGCGCCACCAACACCACCAAATTTTCCAAAACATCCAAATGTAAAAGCGCCAACAGATCCTAACGATGAAAAAGGATGGCAAAAATTTGAGGCTGATATGGATAAATTTGCTAAAAGTTGGGAAAATGGACCAGATATGAAAAAATTTGAAGCCCAAATGAAAATATATGAAGCCCAAATGGAAAAATGGCAACCAGATATGACCAATTTCGAAAAAGAAATGGAAAAATTTGAAGTTAAAATGAAAGTTTATGAAGACAAAATGGAAGCTTATCATGAAACAATTGGTATTCAAGATGTAGACACAGAAACTGCCATTCAAGACAGTGAAACTGCCGCAAGGGATAGCCAAACAGCCATTCGAAATAGACACGATGCGATGAGAGATAGGATGAATGCAAGAAGAGATGCCATGAATGCAAAAAAAGAAAAATTAGAAGCCGAGAAAAGAAAAATTGATTCAGAAAAGTAAAAAAATAATTTTTAATTGGAAAGACCGTCAGATTTGATGGTCTTTTTTTACTTTTGTAAAAAATAAATCATGTACAAGATTTTAGCCAAAATTAATAAATTGCTTTTGCCCAGTTTTTCAAAACAGAGACTCGATTTGTCTAAAGCTAGTAAATGGCAGATGGTTATTATTGGTTACCGGGCTTTTGTGACTAAAAAAGCATTGGAAAATTAAATTTATAATTTCTGTAAAACTACTTGTAGATTTAACAATTATCATTATATTTGCACTCACAAAAAAGGCCACGTGGCGCAACTGAATAGCGCACTTGATTACGGCTCAAGAGGTTGCTGGTTTGAATCCAGCCGCGGTCACAAAAGTTCACCCAAAAGGTGGACTTTTTTGTTTAAATTTGTTTTTTTATTAAACTATGGCTGATTATATTTACGACAAAGAATACAACGAAATTACTTACTCACATTATGAAATAACACATAAAGAATATGAAAATTGTATTTTTAATCATTGTGTTTTTACAGTTTGCAATTTTGTGGGTGTCAATTTTGTCGATTGTACTTTTAATTTTTGCAATTTCAAGGAAGCGAAAATTGGTCACGTAGGTTTGCGAAATGTGATGTTTAACGATTGCGATTTTACATCTGTCAATTTTGCTATGACAGACCAAATTATTTATGAATTTAATTTCAAAAATTGCAAATTAGATTATGTTCAATTTTATGATTTGAAACTTCGCAACATGATTTTTACCAATTGTAGTATGGTTAGTGTCGATTTTATGCAATCTGATTTAACCGAAGCACTATTTGACAATTGCAATTTGCATTTAGCAGTTTTTACAGATGCTATTGCCAACAAAGCAGATTTTTATTCTAGTTATTTCTTCTCCATTGATCCTGAAAAAACAAAACTAAAAAAAGCTGTTTTCTCCCAAGAAGGTATAAAAGGCTTATTGGATAAATATGAAATTATCGTAAAATAAAAGCCAATAACTTTAAAATTATTGGCTTTAGAAATTGCAAAACGAGCAGTTATTTTTTCTTAGACTTTGCTTTCTTTTTAGCTTTGGCTTTTTTCTTATCTGCTTTTTTAGCTTTTAGTTTGGCTTTTTTCTTTTTTAGCTTCGCTTTGTCTTTTTTCTTTGATTTTTTTTCTGCTTTGGCTTTTTTCTCTTTCAATTCTTTTTTCTTTATTTCCATTTTGGTTTTTTTTAATTTTTCAATTGCTTTTTTAGGCAATTTTATTTCTTGAATTTCAAACTTTGCTATATTTAAAATTTCTTTAATTTCTGGTTCAATTTTAACTTTATCGACTAC
Source organism: Flavobacterium sp. (assembly GCF_031363805.1). Taxonomy (GTDB): domain Bacteria; phylum Bacteroidota; class Bacteroidia; order Flavobacteriales; family Flavobacteriaceae; genus Flavobacterium. The sequence continues at coordinate 5,474 of NZ_JANLVD010000072.1, forward strand.
TACAGGAGCTATTTTATCTTTTGCAACTCTAGTCCGTGTTGTTAGAGTTTTTTTAATAGTCGTTGCTCTTGGAGCTGATACTCTTGTTCTTGAAACTACGGGCGTTGTCTTTTTAATTGTTCTAGTCGCAGTAATTTTTTTTACAGGTTCAACTTTGGTTTCTACAATAGGATCTTTTTTAACTTCTCCATTTGAATTATTTATCAATTCTTGTGGCTTCACTTCAACTTTTTCCATTTTTTAGCTATTATGTTAATTTACTGTAAAATTTAAGTTACAAAACTATTAAATAAAACAATACCACAATGTTAAGTTTTGCATTTAATGAAAAGCTTAACATTGGAAATAAAAAATCCAAAACTTAATTTGGATTAAAATTTATATTTTTTTAAATTTTCCAGAATCAACATCTCGCAAAAATTTGATTAGACCCGTGAAATAAATTTTTTGATCATCGTATTGCGACAAATGACTTCCGTTTGGACAGAATAAAAAGCGCCCGTTTTGGACTTCTTTGGACATCCATTCCATGTGTTTTGGATCCATAGTGTCATTTTTTGAACCAATGACTAAAGTAGGTACTGTTAATATTTTAAGTTTTGATTTGATATCCCAATTTTTAAGTGTTGCATCGCCCGTGATTCCAAATTCGCTTGGTCCTTGCATATGAATATATACGTTTGGATTAAGGTGTTTGAAGCATCTGTTTACTGCTTCTGGCCATTCATCTAGCGGTTTTCTGAGTATATGTTCTGTGTAATAATATTTAAAAAGCAGTTCGGAATATTTGGGATTGGTGTAATCTTTATTTTTTTCAAAAATTTTAATTTGATTAAAAACTTCTTTTGGTAGTTTTGGTCCTAACACTTCTTCGGCATATTTATTATATTCTGGTGCGCTTGCCATCATATTTGAAATGATAAGCCCTTTTAAATTTTGTTGATATTTGAGTGCATATTCCATGGCTAGAATTCCGCCCCAAGATTGACCCATTAAGTAAAAATTGTCTTTATTTAATCCTAGTGCTATTCGTACTTGTTCTACTTCTTCTACAAATCGTTCATTTGTCCAAAGTTTTTTGTCGTTTGGCTGGTCACTATAATAGGAGCCCAATTGGTCATAATATATATACTCAATACTTTGATTTGGAAAATAGCCATCAAAACATTCGTATAATTCATGTGTAACACCAGGACCGCCATGAAGTAAAAGTACTTTAATAGTAGGATTGTTGCCCACACGTTTTGTCCAGACTTTAAAATCTCCTATTGGTGTTTTTATAGGAATCATTTTTATGCCACCAGTATATTGATCATCTCGTTTGGAAAAATCAAGATAGTTTTCTTTGGCTTTATTTTCTTCTTTTTTACATCCGTTTGATAAAAATGCAAACAATAGTAATAAGAAAAATATTTTGATTTTCATGGACTTATTTTTTAAGCAACATCGTAAATTTTATGAAATAAATTGATATATTTTTCCATTACTATTTTGCGTTTTAACTTCATTGTAGGTGTTAAATGGCCAGCAGGAATTGTCCAAAGATCAGGAGTGAGTTCAAAACGTTTTATTTTTTCCCAGTTGCCAAATTTTTCATTGACTTTATCTACTTCTTGTTGAATTCGTTCCACAACCTTTGGCTCGTTTATAATTTCTTCATTGGTTTTTCCAAGTGTTATATTGTGTAATTTTGCCCATTCTTTTATGAATTCAAATCCAGGTTGAATAAACGCAGCTGGCATTTTTTGACCATCACCAATGACCATAATTTGCTCTATAAATCGGGATTGTTTCATGGCATTTTCAAGTAGTTGAGGTGCAATGTATTTTCCGCCAGAGGTTTTGAACATTTCTTTCTTACGATCTGTAATTTTAAGAAACCCATCGCTATCTACTTCACCAATGTCACCAGTATGAAAATAGCCATCTACAATAACTTCATTTGTTTGTTTTTCATCTTTAAAATACCCCATCATAACATTTGGTCCTTTGCAAAGAATTTCGCCGTCGGCAGCAATTTTAACTTCTACATTATCAATTATTCTTCCAGCAGTTCCAATTTTGAAACCGCGATTGCGTTGGTCATTTACAGAAATCACTGGCGATGTTTCAGATAATCCGTAACCTTCCATAACAGGAATTTCAGCTGCTGCAAAAATTCTAGCCAATCGAGGTTGGAGCGCAGCACTTCCGTTTACAATTAAATCTAGTTTTCCACCCAAACCAGCTTTCCATTTACTAAAAATTAATTTTCGAGCTATTTTGAGTTGAAATTCATACCAAAAACCATTGGCTTCATCAGGTTCATATTTTAAACCCAAATTGACAGCCCAAAAGAAAAGTTTCTTCTTAATTCCAGTCAATTCAGATCCTTTGGAAATAATTTTTTCATATACCTTTTCTATCAAACGTGGTACACCGGTCATCACAGTTGGAGAAACTTCTTTGATATTTTCGCTAATTTTTTCTAAAGATTCTCCAAAATAAATTGAGCAACCTGTATATTGATAAATGTAAGTAACCATTCGTTCATAGATATGGCAGATAGGCAAAAAGCTCAAGGCACGACTTTTTCCACTTTCAAAAGGAATTCTATTGGATGAATCCAATACATTTGAAACAATATTATTATGCGAAAGCATAACTCCTTTTGGTTTGCCTGTAGTTCCAGAAGTGTATATTATAGTTGCTAAATCAAAAGGTTTTACATTGTTTTTCCTATCTTCAACTACATCATGGTTGCTTTTTTCTTCTCCTAAATTTAATAGTTCTTTCCAATTTTTGCAACCTTCAATGTCATTAAACGAATACACTTCTTTAAGATTGGTAACATTATGTCTTATTGAATTGAGTTTTCCAAGAACTTCTACATCGGAAACAAAACAGTAAGTTGCTTCGCAATGGTTTAGGATATATTCGTAATCATTTTCGGAAATAGTTGGATAAATAGGAACATTTTGAGCCCCAATTTGCAAAATTCCAACATCCATAATATGCCATTCGGTTCTATTATTCGAGGAAATAATTGCAATTTTATCATTTTTTTGGATTCCAATTCGCAATAAAGCTCTTGAAATGCAATTTGCTTTGTCAATATATTCTTGCGTAGATGTTTTAACCCAAACTCCATTTTGCTTGGTAACCAATGCATCATCAATATTGTATTTTTCAAGTTGATGGTAAGCAAAATCGAATAGGCGTGTAATCTTAGTCATTTATCTGGGGATTTAATTTTAATGCAAATTAGTAAAAATTACCTAAAATGACAACAATATTTATTTGAAGTCAATAGAAAGCGAGTTTACACAATAACGTTGACCAGTTTTGGTTGGACCATCATCAAAAATATGTCCTAAATGTCCACCACAATTTGCACAAACTATTTCTGTACGAATCATGCCATGTGTTGAATCCTTTATATATTTCACTTTTCCGGGAATGGATTCATCAAAAGAAGGCCATCCACAATGTGCGTCAAATTTGGAATTGCTTTCAAATAATGGTTCTTGACAAGCTGCACAAACATAGGTTCCGTTTTCATAATGCAAATTATATTCTCCAGAATGTGGATATTCCGTACCTTTTTCACGAAGAATATGAAATTTTTTATCTCCCAATTGTTCTTTCCATTCTGCCTCAGTTTTTTCGATTGGATATTTCATAATAATTATTTTTGAATAAAATTAATAGTTTTTTCAATGACTTCTTTATCACCTAAAATTTTTCTGTGACCTAGTCTTTTTGTGATAATCATTTCGCCATTGGGTAAATTTTTAAATATATTTTTTCCACAAAATATAGGTACTTCATAATCGTTTTCATCATGAATGACTAATGTTGGAATCATGACGCTTTTTGCAGCTTCACTAGCAGCATAAGTTTCTAATGATTCTCCGAATTTATTTTCAAAATAAACTTTCATTTTTTCAGCTACATTTTCATTAAAATGCATGCTTTTTACAAACTCTATCAGAACATCCTTTATTTTGTCGCCACTTCCTATAATGACTGCTTTTTTTATATTTAAACCTCTTTTTACAGCATTCATTAAAGTCATTCCTCCAAGTGAATGACCAATAGCCGCTTCAAATGGCCCAAACTGTTTTTCCATTTCAAATACTGATGCAATAAATTCTGGCATAATGGTAGTTTTTGATCCAGATTTTCCGTGGGCTGGAGCGTCAAAACTTATGGTCGAATATCCTAGTTTTAAAAGTTCATCTGCAAATTTTACCAGTTGTGTACCTCGACCTGACCAACCGTGAACCAATAGTATCTTTTTGTCGCCATTTCCATAATGATATATTGTAATTGATTTATTTATTTTTGGAACAAGCAATTTTTCTTGGCGAGAATTTACATCCATTTCCAATTCTCGCTTTGGCATTTTATGTTTTACAGGCGTTGTAAATAATTTGGATGCAAAAAGAGTTGTTAATTTTGGTGAAATAAATTGTGAAATTTTGGCTGCAAGTAAAATTGATTTAGGAATTTTCATTGATTGAATTTGATTTGTATGTTTTTTTTGTGATATACAATAAATTTAATGCAAGTTACTATTTTAATCTTTTTTTATTAAATTTAGAGTTCTTAAATAAATCTTAAAATGTTGAATCAAAAAAGAGTAATCATTGAAAATATCTTGCCTCAACTAGATAATGGGGCATTTTTTATAAAAAGAATTGTAGGTCAGAAAGTGATTGTAACTGCCGATATTATTTCTGATGGACACGATGTAATGGAAGCCATCGTTCAATTCAAACACGAAAAAGAAAAATGATGGTCGGAATTTAGAATGTTTTCTAAACCAAATGATGAGTTCGAAGCTTCGTTTAATATCGAAAAACAAGGATATTATTTCTATTTTGTAGAAAGCTGGATAGATTATGCGCTTAATTGGCAATATGGTATTGGCAAAAAGATTCAGGACAATCAGTTTGTAAAATCTGAACTTTTAGAAGGAATAGAATACATCAAACCATTGTCGATAAAACGTTTTATTCAGATGAAATTGTCTAGAATAAAAACCGATAAATCCGATGCCAAGATGATTTGTTTGTATGGGCAAGAGCGCGATTTACCAGCTTGGATTGGGTATACAAAAAACCAAATGGAATGTTTTCAAATGTTTCGAGTACTGGAAACCTATACTAAGCAAAGTACGGCTTATAAGAACAAGCTTCAAGCTCAGCAAACACTAGGAAACCCGAGTAAGTTGGTTGTAAAATCATTAGAAAGGAGTTTGAAAAACTTGCAAAAGGAATTCGAAATTATAGAAAAAGAATTGCTTGTATTAGTAAAAACAGATTACCAAGAAATACTGACCAAACTAGAAAGTATTCCCAATATTGGTCGCAAAACAGCGGTAATGGTAGTAGTTTTAACTGATGGTTTTACAAAGTTTGAAAGCGCAGCGCAATTGTGTTCCTTTTGTGGACTCACACCATCCATTAGGCAGTCTGGAACGAGTATTCATGGTCGATCAAGAATTAGCAAGGGCGTGAGCCCTTGCTAATAAAATTAATTAACCATTACACATTGCGTTTCCAACAGCCTGTGCGTTACAACCATCACAAGCGAAATAACCTGCAAGTACACCATTGCATCTCACTGAGTAATATGTCATTTTTACGGTTTCTTTTTTAGTTTCTTTTGCAACTGGTGCTGTTGTAAATGACAATAAAGTCATAAACCCTGTGGCTAATAAGCCGAACATTAATTTTTTCATAATAAATTTTGTATTCCCAGTGCATTATTGCTTAAAGGCTGCTGTTTATTGGATTAAATATTCCAGCCCGTGAACGATGGTTCACATTTATAGAAAAAATTCACATTGCTTAAAAAATATTTGCAACTATTTTTAAAAACGCTACAAATTTCTTCTCAACTTTGCTTATTTCCAACTTTCGAACGCTGAATTTTTGCACGATTGTTTCTTAAATCAGTGTTTGATGGGATATAACCTGCTCCGAATCCTGTGCAATTTAGAATTAATGTTTCAAAATTTGTTACATTTTTGCTGTGTCCGATTTCAGATGTTGAAGCTATAATATTTTATTTTTAGATTGTTAATTATGATAAAAATAATGATTTTTTGGAATTAAAAAATTATTTTGAAGAAATGTTTTATGAAAAAGAATACTGGTTTTGGGCGAAGCCCAAAACCAGTATTCTTTTTCCTTTTAAAATCTATATTTTACTGAACAAAGTAAATATCTTGGAACGAGATTGATACTTGATTTATTGTAGGTATAGTCGCTAATTGTTATATATGTGTATTCGTTTTCGTTGCGAATATTGTTAAATATTAATTTGTATGAAAAACGACTTTCGTTTGGTGTGTAATTTATAATTATGTTATTAAATGAATAATTTTGATTATTTAGATAGTAAAAAGAATTATTAAATTCTGCTAACCAAGTTTTGGAAATTGCGTAATTTATATTAATAAAAATATCTTCTGTAATATTTTTTGATTGAATATTGTTGAATGCAGATTCAATAAAATTATAAGTAAACCCACAATCAAAATTTATTGGAATTTTGAAATATGTTGTTGCTGAATATTTTAAAATATTTGTATAACTTTTTGCTTGTGTAAATTCAATTGAATTTACATTTATTGGTGTAGAATTCCACATTTGTGTTGTTTCTATTTTTGACGCTATTTTGAGTTTACGAATGTAATTGACAATACTAAAATTGAAATTATAGCTTTCGCCTCCATTTGTTTGTATGTAAGTTGCAAAATTGAAATCATTCGTTAATGTGCTTTCTGTATTGAATATAGAATGTGATTTTATATAAAACAAGTTTGTATTTATTGAAAATCTTTTTTCATCATTGTAAAAATAATATGTAAATGAAGAAACAGTGTTTTTCAAGGGTTTACTGTAAAATGTTCCTTTAGAGAAACTTCTGTAATCAATTAATTGATTATTTGAAGTTAGTTGATTGATTTCGGGTAAAGTATTGTTTTTTGAATAGGATAATGAAAAATTACCAAAACCTGTTTTTTTAATGTTTAATGATAAAGTTGGATTGATTAGAAAAATATTGTCTTGTGTGATTTGTCTATTGAAAATATTGTTTAGCAAACTAATGTTTGCTGTAAAATCTATTTTTCTTGAAAAATTATATTTAATAGCATTGTCAAAGGACATTTTTATTTGATCCAATTTTGTGTTATTTTCATAGTCTGTATTATTACTATTGTTGACTAAAAAAGTATTTTTAAATTGTTCTTGGTTTAATTCAAGTTGCAAACTATTTGCAATATCAACTTTTCTAAATTTTGAAATTAATTTAGTTTTACCACCAATGTAGAATAATTTGTTATTTGTTATCTGATTAACTATATTGTTAGTATTTGTATTTAAAAAAGTATTCAAAAATGGTGAAATAATTGCACTATTTTCGCTTATTTTATCATTACCAAAATAAATATAGTTATTTAAAATTTTATTTACGGAAAGTTGGTAAGTTTGGTTAAAATGATTGTAAAATGTATAATTTTCTGTTTTTGATGATTGATTGATTTGGTTGGAATTAAAAATTAAATTGTTGTTTAACTTGTTTGGGTTGTTTTTGAAAATAAATAAATTAGTAATGTAGTTTTTTTCGTTTGCATAATATTTTAATTCCAACTCTATGGATGCTAATATTTTATGATTGATATAAAAATTGTTTTCTGTGAATGATATTGGGTTGTTGTCAATGTTATATTTGGTTTCAGAATAAGAATTTTGATTTTGATTATCGTCTGCTACATAAACAACACCTCTTAATGAAAATTTTTGATTTAATTTTTTATTAAAACTCAACGAATTTAAAAATGCTTTATTAAAAGCACTTTGAGTTTTACTAAAAAATTGAACTTCATTATTGTTTATATTAAATAGGTTTTTTGCTTTGTATTCAAATCTGTCGCTACTAAATGAATTTCGGTCAAGAACATTTGTATAAATTAAATCACTTGCTTTTTCACCAAGATTATTATAATCGAATAGATAAAAAAGTTTTATTTTCTTCTTTAATAAACCTAAATTTATGCTTTCTTTCCAACGGTTTTCAGAGATTATACCGCTACCAAGACTAATATTGCCAAACCAAATATTGGTTTTTCCTTTTTTTAGTTTTAGGTTTAATGCTACCTTATCAGAATTGTTAAGCTTTTTTAGAATAGGATTGTCTTCAAAATTATCAATTATTTGTACAGCATCTAATACTTTTGCATCAAGATTTTTTGATAAAAGTTTGTAGTTTTTATCAAACATATCCTCACCTTCAATTAATAGTTTATCAATTACTTTTCCGTGTGCTTTTATTGTACCGTCCTTTTGGACTTCAATTCCCGGAAGTTTTTTTAGAATATCTTCTACTGTTTGCTCGGTTTTGTTTCCGAAACTTGCTACTTTGATTGTTGTTGTATCTTGCTCAATTTTTATTTTTTTGTTTGCATCGATAACAACCTCTTGTAACGATTCTGTTTTTTCTTCTAAAATAAAGTTTTGAATTGAATTAGATTTTATATTGAAACTTTGTATTTTTTTAAGATAGCCTAGGCAAGATACTTCAATCGTTATTTTATCGGAACTTGGTTTATCAAATGAGATTGAATAATTTCCATCTTCATCGGAATAATTGTAGCCTAAATTATTTTCACTATTATCAATTATCGAAACAGAAGCACTTTGAACGCTTCTGTTTTGATTATCTTTTATTTTTCCTTTAATGTTTATTTGTTGTGCAAACAATGAAAAAGGAAGAAAAAGTATTAAAAATGTTGTTTTACTTTTAGAGTTATTCACATTCAATGAACATTTCATTTAATTTTGGTGTTATTACTTCTATTTGAGGAAATTGCTTTTTTAGTAGTTTACTTTTTTCAACAACTATTTCTTGTTCTTTTATTTGTAATCCTTTGAAATCTTCATAAGATAATACTTTAACTTTTGTTGGAATAAACATATATTTTACTTTCTCTTTGACTTTAGTCGGATATTCAACACTTTTAAAATACCAATACACTGATTTATTAGTATCGTAGGCTTCTAAAATTAATCCAGGTAATCCAGTTAATTTCCAAGGTCCATATGGTAGTGAAATTTCAGTTGCAAACCAAACTATATATTTTCTCCCTCTTAATGAAGTTGTTGCTTTTTTGCATAGAAAAGTTCCAATTTTTTTAGTTTCTTTCTCTATTTTCCAATTTATTTTTGGTGCAATTTCTTTTATATAAATTTGTTTACGATACAAAATATTAGACCACATAGTGTTTTTTTTAATATTGTAAACAACTTGATCGCCTTCCTTACTTGATTTCATTCCATTTTGGATTGAACCTCCACCATCTTCATTTTCATATATTTTTTGTTCATTCATTTTTTGAGCATTTTCTAAACTATCTTTAGCAGTAACATAGTAAGATTGATTCTTATCAAAAACTAAATATGCGTTATAATCTGGACCTTTAGCATTGCCAATATCAAACGCTTCAATAAACCCATATCTTATTATACCTTTTTGAGAAAAAACTATATTACTAAGTAGTAAAAATGCTATTATTTTATATTTCATTGTTTTTTTGATTTAAAATGTTATAAATAAGCAAGGGAGTGAGCCCTTGCTTATAAAATTAATTAGCCATTACACATTGCGTTTCCAACAGCCTGTGCGTCACAACCATCACAAGCGAAACCACCTGCAAGGACACCATTGCATCTCACTGAGTAATATCTCATTTTTACGGTTTCTTTTTTAGTTTCTTTTGCAACTGGAGCTGTTGTAAATGACGATAAAGTCATAAACCCTGTTGCTAATAAGCCGAACATTAATTTTTTCATAATAAATTTTGTATTCCCAGTGCATTATTGCTTAAAGGCTGCTGTATATTGGAATAAATATTCCAGCCCGTGAACGATGGTTCAGATTTATAGAAGAAATTCACATTGCTTAAAAAATATTTGCAACTATTTTTAAAAACGCTATAAATTTCTTCTCAACTTTGCTTATTTCCAACTTTCGAACGCTGAATTTTTGCACGATTGTTTCTCAAAAGTTATCACACAACTCCTAAATATTCGCAACCCTATACATTGCAAATTACCTAAAATCTTGATTTTAAATTTTTAACTCCAATAACACAAAAAAACGAATTGCGTATATTTCTGTTGTCAGTTTGGTTTTGAAACTGGTTTTCAAAAATAGGCAAAATAGTTTATAAATAATCTATGCACTACAAATTTTCCGTCTGCACAATCATACTCCAATCATTAGCGCATAATTGAATTCTGTTCCCATATATATATTGAGAAACCTCAAAATACCATACACAGTAAACCAACAAATCTATTTTTAACTTAATATTCAAACCCACTTATTTAATTAAAACCATGGTCATTTTGATTTTTTCGATTCTGGAAACGCTGCGTTTAAGTTCAAAAGTATTCTTTTGGAACTGGAAGCGCTGCGTCTAAGGCAAAAAACACTCTTTTGGTACCTGACGCATTGCAGAAAAGGTATAAAACAATCTTTTGATGCCAACCGCGCTGCGTATTTGGCATAAAAAATTCTTTTGATGGCAAACGCACTGCATTTAACGCAAAAAGAACCTTTTTGATGCCATACGCGTTGATTTAACAACAAAATTTTATAATTTATTTATAGAAATGAGTTTACTCATCTAATGACTACTCCCTTCCAAAAAAAATCTTAAGCTGTCATGCAACCAAATGATTTATAAATGAACTGGTTTAAACCTTTATTTTGTTAAATTTTATATGCTCCAAACCATTTCTATATAGTCCGAATCATTTCTTTGTGGTACAACTCATTTCTGTATGATACATCGTCATTTCTGTGTTATACAAATTCATTTCTCTGTGTTACAAACCCATTTTTTTGCCGTACATATTTGTTTTTTTAGGAGATGACACTATTAAAATAAATTTAAAAGGATTGCCGTTTAAAGTAAATAAAATTAAAATTGATAATGAGCAAGTTGCTTTTGAAGAAGTTTTTTTCGAAAATGATAATTTTTTGATTATTCAAAAAGATTTTACTGAATTGCACTTTATAGGATAGTAATTTCTTAAATTTGTAAATAAAATTTATAGTTATGAAAAAGATAGTTTCATTATATAGTGTTGCAATATTGTTGCTAATAGGCTCATGTTCTACCAATCCTTTTACTGGAAAAAAAACTTTGGCTTTGGTATCCAATGACCAATTGTTTCCAATGGCTTTCCAACAATATGGACAGTTTTTAACTGAAAATAAAGTTGTTGTTGGAACTGCTGAAGCAAAACGTGTAGAAAAAGTGGGTATGAAAATTAAAGCAGCCGCAGAAAGATGGTTAACAGCGAATGGACAAGCAGCCGTTTTGCAAGGTTACCAATGGGAATATAAACTGGTTGATAATAAAGAAGTAAATGCTTGGTGCATGCCAGGAGGAAAAATTGTGTTTTACACAGGGATTCTACCAATTACCAATGATGAAGCGACTATGGCAGCCGTAATGGGTCATGAGGTTGCGCACGCACTTGCCAGTCATGGTGCACAAAGAATGAGTGCTGGAATGCTACAACAAGCTGGTGCAGTGGCTGTTTCTGTAGGAACTCAAAACCAATCTGCCGAAAAACAGCAAATGTGGATGCAAGCTTTTGGATTGGGAAGTCAATTTGGGGTTATGTTGCCTTTTAGCCGTGACCATGAAAGCGAAGCAGATATGATTGGACTCACTTTAATGGCTGTTGCAGGTTATGATCCAAAAAATGCAGTAATAGTTTGGGAACGTATGTCAGCAAAAGGCGGACAATCACCACCAGAATTTATGAGTACACACCCATCAAACGAAACTCGTATTGCAAAAATAACATCACAAATTCCAGCGGCAAAAGCAGAAGCCGCAAAATTTGGTGTGGTTTTCAAATAGATAATATTAAATTAATATGAAGAAGCCATTTCAATTGAAGTGGCTTTTGTTTTTTAGTTATATTTGGGTTGTAAAAAAGCAATTTCAATGTCATCCTGAGCGCAGTCGAAGGAAGGAATAATAATCAAAAAAATAAATAAATGATAGCATTACGAAAAGGAGATAAAAAATTATTAAATGCCTGGGCATTTTACGATTGGGCAAATTCGGTATATACATTAGTCATTGTTTCCTCCATTTTTCCATTATTTTATGCCGGTTTATTTTCTGACGAAAATCTTGATATCGAAGTATTTGGAACAAAACTATCCAATACGGCTTTGATAAGTTTTATAACTGCATTTGCATTTTTTATTGTTGCCATAATTTCACCAATACTTTCAGGAATGGCAGATTATATTGGAAATAAAAAAAGATTTTTACAATTGTTTTGTCTTATAGGTTCATTTTCTTGTATTGGCTTGTATTGGTTTGATTTGAAACATATTTACATTGGATTACTATTTTATTTCTTTGGATTAATTGGATATTGGGGAAGTTTGGTTTTCTATAATTCGTATTTGCCAGATGTAGCATTCAAAGAGCAACAGGATAATTTGAGCGCAAAAGGTTATTCTATGGGATATATTGGCAGTGTTGCATTATTGATAATATGTTTATTTATCGTCATAGGAAAAGAAGGGCAAGAAGCCGTCGATGCTATGCGTTTATCGTTTGCTTTAACAGGAATTTGGTGGTTGGTTTTTAGTCAGTATACATTTTATTATTTACCAAAAGGAAACAAAAGCGAGCAAAAAGTAACTAGCAAAATTTTGTTCAATGGATTTCGCGAATTGGTGAAAGTTAAAAATCAATTATTTCAAAATATAAAATTAAAACGGTATCTCATAGCTTTTTTTGTATTCAGTATGGCAGTACAAACTGTGATTTTGGTAGCCACTTATTTTGGAGAAAAAGAAGTGCTTTGGGAATCTGATTCTCAAAAAAGAATGGGATTAATTGTTAGTATTTTAGTAATAAATTTGATTGCAGTTTTGGGCGCAGTTTTAACATCAAAAGCATCACGCAAATTTGGAAATATTCCAACATTAATATTTATAAACGGAATTTGGGTTGTAATATGTTTGTGTGCTTATTTTGTAACATTGCCCATTCATTTTTATATAACTGCTGGATTCGTTGGATTGGTTATGGGCGGCATTCAGGCTTTGGCACGTTCTACTTATTCAAAATTTCTACCCGAAACAGAAGATACAGCCTCCTTTTTTAGTTTTTACGATGTTACAGAAAAAATTGGAATTGTAATAGGAATGTCAATTTATGGAAT
>NZ_JANLVD010000012.1:0-1634 GCF_031363805.1 Flavobacterium sp.
CCGTTATCGTTGGTTCGAGTTAGTGGCGTGTAAGATGGTTTTGACACTATCAAGAACTTATTTCCCTGACGGAACTAATGGAAAACTCGAATGCGAAGGCAAACTTATTTGTTTGACAATTGAATTGCCTTGGAAAAACAACAAAACTAAAGTTTCCTGCATTCCAGAAGGGAAATATTTTATAAAAAAGAGATACAGCAAAAAATTTCAATGGCATTTGGAAGTTTTGGATGTCCAAAACAGAAGTTTAATTCTGTTTCACCCTGCCAATAATGCATTGCAAGAATTGAATGGTTGTATTGCTCCAGTTACTAAACTTTCTGGACCAGGTTTAGGTCTAATGTCTCGAAAAGCATTTTCTAAATTTAAAAATTTAGTTTATCCAATTTTAGATCAAAACAAGGAAGTTTTAATAATTATAAAATCCGATTCCCAAATGGGAACTTAAAAAAAATAAATTATGAATATTTTAAATAGAGTAAAATCACCCACTCCGAAGTTTTTTAAAGTGCTTCGAAATATCGGATTGGTTTTGGCAGCTGTAGGCGGAACAATTTTGGCAGCACCAGTTGCTTTGCCAGTTGTAGTAACTACAATTGGCGGTTATGTTGCCGTTGCAGGTGGTGTTATATCGGCGGTTAGTCAACTAACAACGACAAAAGACTATGGCATTACAACACAGTAACACAACGTTAGTTGGTACCGCTAGCGGTACTGTTTTGAGTGTTTTACCGAATCTTCACTCGGACGATATTCTAAAAACTATAATTCTTGCATCCATTGGAGCAATAGTTAGTTTTTTAATATCTTTACTGCTCAAAATTTTGATTAGAAAGCACAAAAAATAGTCTAATTCTAGTTGTGGTGACCTTTGGATTAGACAATATTGAAGCCCAAACCGTAAGGATTGGGTTTTTTTATGCCTAAAAATTAAACTTCCTCAAATTGATTCAACGTAACTTCCAAAATTTGAACTTCGGAGTTATGGTTGTACAATTCTTGCCATTTTGCGCTGTCAATCGCTTTGGCTCTTGTGTCGAAAACGCCAAAACATACTCTTGATGCTCTGCTTTTCCAATTGTCCGTTTGGTACAAAATAAATAGTTTCATTTTTGTCAATTTTAGGTTAATAATTGGTTTATTTTTTACAATATCGATGTAAAATCACTCTTCGCAAATCGTTTATTAGATTTATGTTTTGATGAAATTGTTCTTCTTTTAATTCCAACAATCGCAATGCTTTAATGTCTTTTTGATGCGCTTCGTGGTCGAGTAATAAGATGTTTACTCGTGCCGAAAAATTGTGTTTAAGGTCATTAATTCTCAAAAACGGAATAACCGAACCACACAAAAATTGATACCAAAATTTCGACTTCCAAAGGCTGTAAGCAATCCAATAAACCGTTTCCAAATCCTCTTCGTTTGAAAAAATAATTGCAAAACTGTTAGTAAATTCCGTTTTTTGAGGTTTTCCGCTGTTCAATCCTTTGTTTAAAACAAATAAATGCGGATTTGAATAAATCGTGTTTTTTCGGTGCGTCTGAATAATGAAATTGGGCATACTTTCTGATTTAAAGTTGAGGTTTTTCAATCACTTTTTTTGCCATTAAACTTTTTAAAAGAAAAAAAAGAAA
>NZ_JANLVD010000033.1:0-26488 GCF_031363805.1 Flavobacterium sp.
AAAATGGTCTTCGACAAGCTCAGACTGACAGTATTGCAATAATCAACATTACAATAAAGGTATAACTAACACAACTGTCACACTGAGCTTGTCGAAGTGTCACTTACTTCTCGGATGAAAAGTTTCCATGATTTGACTTAAATGTTTTCTATCCACATGCATATAAATTTCGGTAGTGGTAATAGATTCATGACCCAGCATCAATTGAATCGATCGCAAATCGGCACCATTTTCTAATAAATGTGTCGCGAACGAATGTCTAAAAGTATGTGGACTGATGGTTTTTTTTAAATCGATTTCAACTGCTAAATTTTTAATAATGGTAAAAATCATGGCGCGCGTCAATTGTTTTCCGCGCCTGTTTAAAAATAAAGTGTCTTCGTGACCTTTTTGAATGGGTAATAAATTCCGATCTGTATTTTTATAAATTTCAATATATTTTTGCGTCAAATCACTTATAGGTACAAAACGTTGTTTGTTTCCTTTTCCAGTTATTTTGATAAAACCTTCATCAAAAAATAAATCTGAAATTTTGAGTGTAGTCAATTCGGAAACTCTTAAACCGCAAGCATATAAGGTTTCAATCATAGCGCGATTTCTTTCACCTTCTTTGGTCGATAAATCTATGGCTGAAATCAGTTTATCAATATCTTCAAGATGTAAAGTATCGGGTAATTTTCGACCCAATCTTGGTGTATCAATTAAATCCAATGGATTGTCTTGCCGATAATCTTCAAAAATCAAATAGTTAAAAAAACTTTTTAATCCAGAAATTGTTCTGGCTTGTGAGCGTGGATTTACTTTTTTTGAAATGTCATAAATAAACTGCTGCACAATTTCTTCTTGAATCTTGATTGGAGAAATTGCAATTTGATTTTCTTCCAAAAAACCACAAAGTTTTTCAATATCAAGCACATAATTATCGACAGAATTTTTTGATAATCCGCGTTCTATTTTTAAATAAGATTGATAATTTTTTATGTAACTACTCCAATTCACAATTACAAAGTAAAGGTATTTTTTAGGTATAAAAAAACCACGCAATTTGCGTGGTTTAAGATTTTCTAGGTTAATCTTCCCATTAAACCTGGGAGTTGCTTACCTTGAATTTCGTAAATTGCTTTTAACCATAATGGAAATAACATGGGTACTATAAGAAAACTTAATTGATTAAATTCCCAGGCACCTTTGAAATCAAAATGTATAAAATGCATAACAGCTTTTGTCAATCCACATCCATAACATTCTATACCTGCCAATTGTTTAGATAAACAAACACTTTCACCTTTATCGAAAAAATCTATTGGTAAAACTATTAAAACAAAAGGAGCAATAATGGTAATGATGACACGACTGTAAAAAACTACTTTACGAATCATTTTTAAAGCGTTTTAGAATAACTTCCGTCTTTTGGCTGTAAGTCGCCAGTGATAATTCTAACTAAATCTATAATTGCCCAAATACCACAACCACCAGCTGTTAGCAATTGAACAATACCTTGCCATGTGTAACCCAAGTAAAATCTGTGGATTCCAAGACCTCCAACTACAATAACCAAAATCAAAGCAATAACTTGACTTTTTCCTGAACCAGCAGCAGCCGGAGAAGAAATACCATCATTAGCAGCAGATACTGTAGTTTGATTGTCTGTAGTTGCTCTTTGTACAGGGAAAGAAGCATAAGTTGCAGTTATTGCTCCTAAGAACAAAACAACCATCGATAAAAATAATTTGATTTTCATAAATAAAAAGTTTTAAATTTGTCACGAAATTAACAATAAAAATAACATAACAATGAATTTCAGGAAAATTTTTTTAACTTTTTTTTTAGTTTTTAACCTAACTCTTTTATCTCAAAATAGTTACGAATATTTTGGGATATTAAAATTGAATGGAGATGATAAGACCGTCATTACATACAGACTGATTTTTAAGGAATTTAATGGTCAAATTAATGGCTATTCCATTACTGACTTGGGTGGAAATCACGAAACTAAAAATATTATTTTTGGAAATTATGATAAAAAATCTAAAATATTAAATTTTAAAGAAACAGATATTTTGTACACAAAATCAACTTTTGATGAAAATGCATTTTGTTTTGTAAATTTTTCTAATAAAATTAAATTCAGTACATTACAAAATAAATTGGAAGGCAATTTTGAAGGATTGTATAAAAATAAGAAGAAATGTATAAACGGGACTATATCTTTAGTTGGATCTGAGAAAATAAATAAATTGGTAAATAGGGTCAATAACAAAATTCAAAAGTCTAAAAAGTTAGATGTAAAATCCAAAGACAAATTTAATACTGTAAAAATGATGGATAGCCTAAAAATGAATAACCTTACATCCAATCAAAATTTAAATATTTTTTGGGAATCTGATGAGGTCAATTTGGAAGTTTGGGATAATGGGAAAATTGATGATGATAAAATAAATATATACGTTAATGATAAACTTTTGCTGAGTAATTATAGTGTTGTGTCAAGTAAAAAATTATTTAATATTAAAATTACAGAAAAAAGTATAATAAAAATTGAAGCTGTAAACGAAGGTTCAATTTCTCCTAATACTGCGAGAATATTATTATCTGATAACAAACGAACTTTTGAATTGACATCTAATTTAAAAAAATTAGAAACAAGTTCGATTACAATTTTAAAGAAGTAATTTTTGAATATTAAAATTATTCTCTATTAAATAAAAAACAAAAAGAGGAAATTTCGTAGTTATGAAATTTCCTCAATCTTAAGTTTTTTAAACTCATTTATAAAATAAAAAAAGCTCCATAAAGGAGCTTTAATTAAAATTTGAACACAATGTGTATTACAAAGACGAAACGAATCTAGTTAACTTAGATTTCAAGTTTGACGCTTTGTTATCGTGTATAATGTTTTTCTTTGCTAATTTATCAATCATTGATATTACGCTTGATAATTTTGCAGAAGCATCAGATTTGTCAGTAGCAATTCTTAATGCTTTAATTGCATTACGAGTTGTTTTGTGTTGGTATCTGTTTAGTACTCTTCTTTTTTCGTTGCTTCTAATTCTTTTTAAAGCTGACTTATGATTTGCCATTTTCTTGTTTTTTTAAATTGTAATAACTTTATTAATTTACTAATTAGTAAAAAAAGAAAAACCTCCCACAATTAAATTTTTAAATTCTAATCACTTCAGTTTTAACTAATAAAATAAAAAATTGAGACACAATAATTTATTTTATAAAACAAATTTACAACTAACTTAGTAGCCCGTAGGGGAATCGAACCCCTCTTACATGGATGAAAACCATGCGTCCTAACCGATAGACGAACGGGCCATCTTTATAATTGCGAGTGCAAAAATACAATTATTTTTTATTCTCACAATAGACAAATTACTTTTTTTATTTTTTTTAATAAGCTTTTGCAAATAACACCCTTCCAGTTGATGGTTTACCAGTAAATACACAGCTTCCAGTTTCTTCTTTTCTGTCTAATGGAATACAGCGAATGGTTGCTTTGGTCAATTCCTTAATTTTTTCTTCTGTTTCTGCAGTACCATCCCAATGAGCTGATACAAAGCCTGCTTTATTGTCTAAAATAGTTTTAAACTCTTCAAAATTTGAAACTTCAGTGACATGTGTATTTCTATAATTTAATGCTTTATTGAATAAATCTATTTGAATTTCTTCTAACAAATCACTTATGTACCTTGCAATTCCATCAGCAGATTTTACTTCTTTGGAGAGTGTATCTCTACGTGCAATTTCAAAAGTCCCGTTTTCTAAATCTTTTGGTCCAATGGCTATTCGAATTGGAACACCTTTTAATTCCCATTCTGCAAATTTAAAACCAGGTTTTTGAGTAGTTCTGTTGTCAAACTTTACAGAAATATTTAATTTTTTAAACTGTGAAACCAAATCATTCGCAACAACCGAAATTTTTTCAAATTCTTCCTCTGTTTTAAAAATAGGTACAATAACCACTTGAATTGGCGCCAAGTTTGGTGGTAAAACCAATCCATTATCGTCGGAATGCGTCATCACCAAAGCGCCCATTAATCTTGTTGAAACGCCCCATGAGGTTCCCCAGACATGTTCTTGTTTTCCTTCGGCATTGGCAAATTTCACATCAAAAGCTTTGGCAAAATTTTGACCTAAAAAGTGCGATGTTCCAGCTTGCAATGCTTTTCCGTCTTGCATGAGTGCCTCAATACAATATGTTTCTTCGGCGCCAGCAAAACGTTCTGTTTCTGTTTTTATACCTTTAATTACAGGAATGGCCATAAAATTTTCCGCAAAATCTGCATATACATGCATCATTCTTTCTGTTTCTTCCACCGCTTCATTTCTAGTAGCATGAGCAGTATGTCCTTCTTGCCACAAAAATTCTGCCGTTCTTAAAAATAAGCGAGTTCGCATTTCCCAACGCACCACATTTGCCCATTGATTAATTAATAATGGTAAATCTCTATAGGATTGTATCCATCCTTTGTAAGTACTCCATATTATAGCTTCTGAAGTTGGGCGAACAATCAATTCCTCTTCTAATTTTGCATTTGGGTCAACCATTAGTTTTCCTGGTTTGTCTGGATCGTTTTTTAATCTATAATGCGTTACAATAGCACATTCTTTGGCAAAACCTTCTGCATTTTTTTCTTCTGCTTCAAACATACTTTTTGGAACAAATAATGGAAAATAAGCATTGCTGTGTCCAGTTTCTTTAAACATTCTATCTAACTCTGCCTGCATTTTTTCCCAAATAGCATAACCGTATGGTTTTATTACCATACAACCTCTAACTCCTGAGTTTTCAGCCAAATCTGCTTTTACTACGAGTTCATTATACCATTTTGAATAATCTTCTGCTCTTGTTGTTAAGTTCTTGCTCATGTTGAATAGTTTGGCACAAATTTTGTACCTTGTTAAAAAATAAAATAGTTCGACAAAACTAACTATTTTTGTATTGTCCAACAATAAAAAAACCTATAGATATGAAAACTATTCACTTTTTATCAAAAAAAATCATTTTGAAATCCTTAGTTGGATTATTTGGATTGACAATTGTTTCCTGCGGTTCTTACCAAAATAAATCCTATTATGATCGTGATGGAATATATGGAGCAGAAAAACAGCTAAATGTTGTTGAGAATGAAGCACAACAATCACAATCTGAAAATCCAGCATCCGATAGTACAAATAAATACAAAGAATATTTCGGTTCCAATGCCAATAAATATAACACAATTGAATCTGAAGTTTTTACAGATGTTGATAGTTATTCAAGCGATTATTCTAATAATCCAAACAACGATAATAATCAAAGTTATTCTGGCTGGGGAAATAATGGCAATGGTGAAAACGTAACAGTAAATGTTTACGGGAATAATTGGAACAATGGTTGGGGATACAATAACTGGGATTGGAATTCTGGTTGGGGATATAATAACTGGGGTTGGAACAATTGGAACTATGGTTGGAACAGTCCTTATTATGGTTCAAGTTGGGGTTGGAACAATCCTTATTTTGGATATTATGGATACAATTATTATAATGGCTATAATAATTGGAACAATAACTATTATGGCAATAACTATGTTTACAACAGAAGCAGAAGAGGTTCGGTTTACAATGGTTACTCCAATAGAAACGATTCTTACAATAGAAATGGTGATGTAAATTCTGGAAGAAGATCTTATTCCGAAGGCAGAAGAAATAGTTCAAACAATTCAACTAGAAATAGTGGAGAATACAATGGACAAAGAAATTACAATTCGCAAGGCAGAAGAAGTTCAAACTCTGAATCCAATAATAACAATCAATACAATACACCGAGAAGTTCAACGCCAAGAAACGAGAGTGCTACGCCAAGAAATAACAATTACAGTACACCGAGAAGTTCTACGCCAAGAAGCGAATCCTCAACTCCAAGATCTTCAACTCCAAGAAATGAAAGTTCTACTCCAAGAAGTAGCGATTACAACACGCCAAGATCTTCTTCAAATAGTGGAAATTCATCACCATCATCAAGTGGAGGAAGAAGCGGTCGTCGAGGTTAATATACAAGTTGAGTTTGCTTAAAATAGGTTAAGAATTTTATTCAAGAAATATAATTATGAAAATATATATATCGATTTTTACAGCATTACTATGCTTTTCAAATATGGAATCACAAGAAATTTCTGTCGCAGATGCTTATAGATATGCAATTGATAATACAACAGGAACTGCTAGATTTAGAGCTTTAAGTGGCGCGATGGGTGCTTTGGGTGGAGATTTATCTGCTATAAATGTCAATCCAGCGGGTTCTGCTATATTTGCCAATAACCAAGTTGCAGTAACGGCTTCAAATTTTAACGTAAAAAATAATTCAACCTATTTTGGTAAACAAACATCAGATTCTAACAATTCTTTAGAAATTAATCAAGCGGGTGGCGTTTTTGTTTTTGAAAATAATAATTCGAATAGCGATTGGAAAAAGTTTTCACTAGGATTGAATTATGAAAATACCAATAATTTTGATAATAAATTATATTCAGCAGGATTGAATCCATTAAACTCGGCAACACAATATTTTGTAAATAATGCAAATGGAACAAGATTGAGTATACTTGAAGATAGTTTTTATGACGAATTAAATTTTGTACAACAACAGGCGTTTTTAGGATATCGAGGTTACTTGATTAATCCACTTACAGACGATACTGACAATCAAATCTATTTTTCAAATGTGGCTGCGACTGGAAATTTTTACCAAGAAAATGAGGTGGTTTCAAGAGGTTACAATGGAAAATTTAATTTTAATTTTGCAACACAGTACAAAGACAATTTATATTTAGGAATTAATTTAAATGCCCATTTTTTTGATTTAAACAAGTCTACCAGTTTCTACGAAGATTATGATGATGGCATCAATAGAAATGCCAATATTGGAATTCAAGAATTTAGATTTAATAATAATACTTACAGTTACGGAAATGGTTTTTCGTTACAACTAGGTGCTATAGCAAAAATTGCAACCAATTTTCGTTTGGGTCTCGCTTATGAATCGCCTACTTGGATGACTTTGAATGATGAATTGACACAATCTATAACTGCATATTGTGCTGATTGTGTTGATGGTAGTATAAATAATCTTCCAGTAAACAATATTAACGAAAATCCAGGTGTTACCAATGTTTATGAACCTTATAACATTCAAACACCAAGCAAGTATTCTGGAAGTTTGGCTTATGTTTTTGGTAAAAAAGGATTAATAAGTTTCGATTACGGGTTAAAAGATTATAGTAATACTAGTTTTGGTCCCGCAAGCGATCCTGTTTTTAAAAATTTAAATCAAGTTATTGTTCGAGATGCACGCAAACAAACATCTGAATATAGAGTAGGTGCGGAGTATAGAATTGAACAAGTAAGTCTTCGCGGCGGTTACAGATTCGAGCAAAGTCCGTATAAAAATAGTTTTACTATTGGAAATTTAACTAGTTATTCTGGTGGTTTGGGCTATAATTTTGGTGACACAAAATTGGATTTGGCTTACACTTTTGCAAAAAGAGATTTCCAAGAACAATTTTTGCCACAAGGAATGACAGATAGAGCATTAATAAATTCAAAAAATAATACAGTTACTTTGACCTTAGCTTTTGAGTTGTAGTATAAGATATATATACTTTACAAATCCGTTTCAAATTTTTGAAGCGGATTTTTGTTTAATAAAACCAAATTGGTTTCTATAACAGCCCCGATTGAAGTGGAAATCCTTGATTATTTTGTCATCCTGAGCTTGTCGAAGGAAACAAAATAATCAAAGATTGCAACGTAAAGCGGGAACAATGTTCAATAAATGACAATTGTTTGTGCTACTCAAAATAAAAATCGTAATTTTGCACTCCAAATTTCAAGTCAATGAGAACCAAAACTTTAAAGAAAAATAAAATCAACGTAATCACTTTAGGGTGTTCAAAAAATGTATACGACAGCGAAGTGCTTATGGGTCAGCTCAAAGCCAGCGGAAAAGACGTTGTTCACGAAGAAGAAGGCAATATTGTAGTGATAAATACTTGCGGTTTTATTGACAATGCAAAAGCAGAATCTGTAAACATGATTTTGGAATATGCAGAAAAGAAAAAACAAGGTTTGGTAGACAAGGTTTTTGTAACAGGATGTTTGTCTGAGCGTTACAAGCCAGATTTGCAAAAAGAAATTCCAAATGTAGATGAATATTTTGGTACTACAGAATTGCCAGCATTGCTAAAAGCTTTGGGCGCAGATTATAAGCATGAATTGTTAGGCGAACGTTTGACTACAACGCCAAAAAACTACGCCTATTTAAAAATTGCCGAAGGTTGCGACAGACCTTGTAGTTTTTGTGCTATTCCTTTGATGCGCGGTAAACACGTATCGCAAACCATTGAAAAATTGGTTAAAGAAACCGAAGGTTTGGCAAAAAATGGCGTAAAAGAATTGATTCTGATTGCCCAAGATTTGACTTATTATGGTTTGGATATTTATAAAAAAAGAAACCTTGCAGAACTTCTAGAAGCTTTGGCAAAAGTGGAAGGTATTGAATGGATTCGATTGCATTATGCATTCCCGACAGGTTTTCCTATGGATGTGCTAGAATTAATGAAGCGTGAACCAAAAATTTGCAATTATATCGATATTCCATTGCAACATATTTCAGATTCTGTTCTTAAATCGATGCGACGAGGCACAACTCGTGAAAAAACAACCAAATTATTAAAAGATTTTAGAGATGCTGTTCCTGGAATGGCTATTAGAACTACTTTTATAGTAGGATATCCTGGTGAAACACAACAAGATTTCGAAGATTTGAAGGATTTTGTTCAGGAAATGAAATTCGACAGAATGGGTTGTTTTGCTTATTCTCACGAAGAAAATACGCATGCTTATTTACTGGAAGACGATGTTCCAGATGAAATTAAAAAAGCTCGTGCAGAAGAAATAATGGAATTGCAATCGCAAATTTCATGGGATTTGAATCAAGAAAAAGTGGGTCAAACTTTTAGATGTATTATTGATAGAAAAGAAGGCATGCATTTTGTGGGTCGTACAGAATTTGATAGTCCAGATGTAGACAATGAAGTTTTAATTGATGCTACAAAACATTATGTAAAAACGGGTGAATTTGTAAATATAAAAATTACAGAAGCTACCGAATTTGATTTATATGGTGAGCCAGTATAATTGTTAAGTTTAAAAAATAATTTATAGATAAATGAAGCTTATTTTTTACTTTTTACTGTTATTTACCTTATACTCTTGTGGAACAAATCCTTACAGAGCAAGTGAAAAATCTCAAAAAACCCAATTAAAATCTTTGAAAGAAACAGTTTCAAAAAAAGATACTTTGGGTTTGGGCAGTGGAATAAAATCTGAATTTATTAGCACGGTAAATTTTAATCTTCGGAAACCAAATTACATTATATTGCATCATACTGCGCAGGATTCAATTCAGCAAACACTGAAAACGTTTACTCTGGTCGAAAAGCAAGTAAGTGCTCATTATGTCATTGCAGATAATGGAGATATTGTTCAAATGTTGAATGATTATCTAAGAGCTTGGCATGCTGGTGCTTCAACATGGGGAAAAACTACAGATATAAACTCAATTTCCTTAGGAATTGAATTGGATAATAATGGAATTGAACCTTTTTCGGAATTGCAGATTAAAAGTTTACTGGCACTTTTAGCCAAACTAAAAAAGGATTATAATATTCCAACTCAAAATATTATTGGACATTCAGATATTGCACCAAAAAGAAAAACCGATCCAAGCATGCTTTTTCCATGGAAATTATTGGCAGAAAATGGTTATGGTGTTTGGACTGATCCTATAATTCGCGTAGCGCCAGAAAATTTTAATGCAGAAATGGCTTTGAGAATTATTGGTTACGATACCAAAAATTTGCCCGATGCAATCAAATCGTTTAAATTGCATTTTATTCAAACAGAAGTTGATTCGGTTTTAGACCAAAAGACAATCGATGCCATTTATGATATTTATTTAAAACAATAAAAATAGTACATTTATTACTTAATATAGAATGCGACTCACTTTTGAGTAAATATTAAAAACTTTATAAATGAAATTACTTAAAATTATATTTCTTTTAATAAATGGAGTAGCTTTTGGACAGCAAACACAAGGTTATTGGGATAAAGAGCGCATAACCAATAAAGAAATCAAAGTATCTGCAGGCGAAAAAATAATGATTAAATCTGAAGATTTTCCCGAAGGAACTACAGAATTTGTATATAGAATTACTGTTTTAGATGAAAATCAAAAATTAGTTTCAGACCTCGCATCAGTTTTAAAAGCCATTCCAGATCCATATTTTATTGGGAAAGGAACAGGTGGCGCTATAAATTTGGCTTCTGCTATTTCTGGTTCCGATAAATGTACTTACGCTGTTTTTTCAGATAATGCAAAAGCAAATAATTTCACCAAAACTGGAAACACAAAATCTTCTTGTATACTTCAAAGCAATCCTGTAAGTAAAGATGCTAAAGTTGTTTCATTGGAAAAATCGAGTTGTTTAAAAGGTGAATCGCAAAATGTTTGGTTTGGTTTTCAGAGTGAAAATTGGCTTTTAGGTGAAAAAATTGTTTTGGAAATTGTGCCTTGGATCGATATAAAATCTAGTAAAATTTGGTCACAATCAAATAAAAAACCGACCATTTCATTTATAAAAACTACCGAAACAGCGTCAATTCTTCCAAGTTCAGATGGCTATTGTTATAATATATTAGAGAAATTGCAAAACCAATACAAATTTTCCGCTTTTCAGAAATTATCAGTTTTTGAAAAAAATCAAGCCATTGCTAAGTTTGAAATATTAGCATTGCAAGAAACAAATAATGTTTTAAATTATAATAAATATTACCGTCAGAAATCAAATTCAAAAGCCCTTGATGGTAAATTTGAAGACGCAATTCAATTGCTAAATAATAAAGTTATCAATTTTGGAATGGCAACTGCTTTGGACTACAATGTATTGTCTGAAATGTATATTTACACCAAACAATTCGAAAAAGCATTCAAGTATTTGAAACTTGCAGAAAAATTAGATGCTACAGAATTATTGGTTCAATTAAATTTGGCACACACTTATATGTTTTTGGATAAAGTTTCTGAATCAAAAAAAATCCATACTCAATTTTTAAACCAGAATGTGTCGGCAACTCAAAGCTGGAAAAACAAAACCATCAATGATTTAAATAAATTTCAAAAGATGAATTTACCAGCAGACAACTTTAAAAAAGTTTTGCGATTAATGGATTAATTTTTCAAATCTAAAGTCAACTTGAAAGCAACTTATCAAAAATATATTCTTGATTTTAAAAAACCATCTGGAACTTCTCGAGGCGTTTTAACCCAAAAAGAAACATGGTTTTTAATTCTTGAAAACAATGGTAAAAAAGGAATAGGAGAGTGCGGCATTTTGCGAGGTTTGAGTGTTGATGATCGACCCGATTATGAAGACAAGTTGAAATGGGTTTGTGCAAATATTCTCCTAGGAGAAAATGCAATCTGGGAAGCTTTAATTGAGTTTCCATCTATTCAATTTGGAGTTGAAACGGCATTTCAATCTTTAAAATCAGAAACCCCTTTTTTATTGTTTCCTTCCCATTTTACTTCTGGTCAAAAAAGTATCCCAATTAATGGTTTGGTTTGGATGGGAAGCGGGCTAGAAATGAAGCAACAAATTGAAGAAAAATTGGAACAAGGTTTTAGTTGTATCAAACTTAAAATTGGCGCTATTGATTTTGATAAAGAATTGCAATTGTTAAATTATATCCGCCAAAATTTCAGTGCAAAAGAAATAGAAATTAGGGTAGATGCTAATGGTGCTTTTAATGAAACAGAAGCATTCGATAAACTAGGTAAATTGTCTGAATACCAATTGCATAGTATAGAGCAACCCATTGCTAAAAACCACACTGACACTATGGCAGTTTTGTGTAAAACAAGTAAAATTGATATTGCACTTGATGAAGAGTTGATTGGTGTGTTTTTGCCACAAGAAAAAGAGGCTTTATTGCTTAAAATAATGCCACAATACATCATTTTGAAACCTAGTTTTATTGGCGGATTTAGAGGTGCAAATGAGTGGATTGCTCTTGCTGAAAAACACAATATCAAATGGTGGATTACATCAGCTTTAGAATCAAATATAGGACTTAATGCGATTGCCCAATATACTTTTTTAAAACAGAATTCAATGCCTCAAGGTTTGGGAACTGGCGGTCTTTTTACTAATAATTTCGATTGCCCGTTGGAAGTAAAAAATGGACAATTATTTTATAATTCTATTTTGAAATGGGAAGTTGAAATTGAAAATTTTAATATTTAATTGGTATAGATTTTATAATTTCGCCTGATTTTCAATGTAAACCTCCAAGGATTTTTTGGCTCCTTCTTGAATTTTATTTCTCATAAAACTTGTCCAACCCAATAATAAACCTTTGAATCCCAAGGCTTGTTTTGCCCATTTGTAAACATTAAAACTATCAGTATGTTTTATAATTAATCCATCTTGAAACTCAAATTTTGCATTAATTTTATTGACCACTTTTCGGTTGGTTTTACTAAAAAGGTAACTTGCAACCCAAGTTGCTGAGCCAGAATTTTCATTGGCCTGCACATCAAAAAAGTCAATTTTTATGTTTCCCTTGCTTCTTTCAAGTAGCATTTTCCACATAGTTATAGGTTCTTTATTTTTTAATATTCCAAAAGCAGGATCTTCAAATTGAATATTTTCATGGTAACAAGCTGCCATTTTTTCAATATCACCATTGCCAAATGCAGTATAAAAATTGGAAATCAATTGTTCGTTATGTGTCATAAAAATTAGTTTATTTTTAGTAATAAATTTGGATCAGGGCAATTTTCAAGATAGTATGAAAGCTTATTTTGGTTGCAAACACCTGGATAATCTCCAAAATTGTTTTCAATATCTTTAATAATTTGAAAATGTAAATGTGGGGCATAATCACCATTTTCGCTTGAATCTCCTAAAGTGGCCAGTTTTTTTCCTTTTTTGAAAATATCTCCAATTTCGATTTCTTCAATACTTCCTATAGACAAGTGACCATAAAGTGTGTAAAAAATTTCACCTTCAAAGCTGTGTTCCAGAATAATGGTTGGACCGTAATTTCCCAATCCAGTGTTGAAATTAAAGCTGTGAACTTTTCCGTCAATCGCAGCCAAAACTGAAGTTCCAGCCTTTATCCAAAGATCCAAACCTATATGAATATTTCTTTCTTCGGTTTCAGTATCATTAAAAATATTGCTTCTCTTGTATAAATTTCTTTTTTCAGAATAGCCGCCGTAAAGTACTTTGGCATTGGTTTTAAGTAAATAAAATTCGACATAAGCTTCAAAAGATGATGAGCTGTCAATTTTTTGTCCTGAAAAATCTTGATTTGTAATAGATAAATCAATAGGGAAATAATTATTGTAACCAATTGAGTCATCAATGACTTTTACATTTTGAATTGATTTTAAAATT
Organism: Flavobacterium sp.; assembly: GCF_031363805.1. Classification (GTDB taxonomy): domain Bacteria; phylum Bacteroidota; class Bacteroidia; order Flavobacteriales; family Flavobacteriaceae; genus Flavobacterium. The sequence goes on from NZ_JANLVD010000033.1 coordinate 13,515, forward strand.
GTATTTAAGTTTGACATTTTTTTATCAAATATAAATAAAAACTTAAAGTGCTTTATAAGATTCTTTCGTACTAATGGCAGAAACTTTTTCCTCAGCATTTAAAGTCACCATTAATTCCCTTTTAAAATATGTTTTCTCATATTTTATGTCATATCTAAAAATATATTCATCAGCATCTTTGTCTAGAGTTACCTCTATTAAATCCAACTCAATAAATTTTCCGTTTCTTAGATTTATTTTTTTACAGGTAGCTGTTATTTTTTCTGATGTAGCATTTGTAATTACTTTTTCAGTTGCTTCATCGGTAGTAAAAGGTTTAAATTTTGAAGTGTTGCAAGCTTCCAAAAGTCTTTTTCCTAAGTTATAAGATTTTTCTTTTTTTTGAGAATCAACTTCTTCAACTTTTACAATTTGAAATCTTTCAGTGCTTGATTTTGATGAATTTGAAGTGTTTTTTGACATCTTGCTTTTGCAAGAAAATGCAAATATTAAAATGAGGACTACAATTAATTTTTTCATACCACAAATGCTTAGCTTATTAAACACAAAATAAAGCATTTTTATTATAAATGATTATGTTAAATGAAATAAACTTAGCGATTTTACCTATAAACAGTTTTCTAAAAAATATAATTATTCCTTTCCGCTATTCAATGTTTTTTGCCATTCTTTTAATTCTTTCCACTTTCCTTGGTAAGCATAAAGGCATTGTTTTGCCCAAGTTGAAGGGTTGTGCATAGCAAATCGGCTTCCAGCATTATCAAGCACAGATTGTAATTTTTCCAGTGGCGTTTCAGATAATTGTTTCCATGTTTTTATGCCAACATTATGAAATAATTCTTCTATTTTTGGACCAATACCTTCCACTATTTTTAAATCATCTTCTTTTACTTTTTTTCCATAATTTAGTAAAGCATTGCTTGAATCAAACAAAATAGATGCCGTTTTGTTTGTAATATTAGAAGAAAATGATTGAGTATTGTTATCTACTTCTGATTTCAAGGTGTTCAATTCAGCTGTTATTGAAGAAATTGTAGCCTTTAATTTTGAATTATTATCGTGACATGCGGTCAAATCACCTTGTAAATTCAAATCTATCTTATTATTATTACCTCCAGAAAGCATTTTTCCTAGTAAATATCCTAAAATTGCACTTATAACACCAACAATTATTGGAATTAAAAAACAGGGTAAATTATTCATGATATTGGGTTTTAAGTTATTCTTTTATTTTAAATTTACTACAGTTCTCCTATTTTTAGTTTTGCCTTCAGCCGAATTATTATCCGCAATAGGTTCGTCAGGCCCTTTTGACGTACTTTCAATTCTATTATCAGAAATTCCATTTTTTGACAGATAATTTTTTATAAAATTGGCTCTATTTTGCCCTAAATTTATATTTACATCCCTATTTCCAACATTATCTGTATGGCCAACACAAGTTATTTTTGCGTCTGGAACATGATCTAAATAATTACTTAAATCTGCAATTTTCTGTCTTTCCTCTGGAGTTAAATTTATTTCGGTTTGATTTGTATTGAAATAGAGAATCAATGGATTCGCATTTATTTTTTCTTTCAATGCATTCCAATCTTTTAGTTTTTCTGATGCTATTTCTGTGGTTTGTTTTATTCTAAAACCTGCTGCTCCATAAACTGTATCGTTTGAAACTCTCCATGTATCACGAAGTTCTCCTAGTGTTTCAAATTTAATTGCATCAAAACCTTTAGATATAAAATAATTTTTCAAGTCGTTTGCAAGTGCGAGCCCAAGATTTGGAAATGCCGAAGTATTTTTTTCAGAATTTAATGCATATCCAGTAATTATCAATTTTTGATTACCGTTTTTATCAAAATAAGATTTTAGCTGGCTTATTCCCATATTTATGGAATCATTTACGGGTTGAACATTGTTAAATCCATTAGATAAAAACTTAAAATTTTTATTGCAGCTATAATTGAAATTTTCGCCACTTAAATTAAACATATTATAATTTACCTTTCCAATCTCATCAATTAAAACTGGATTAACCGTTTCTATAGATTTTCCAGAATCTCCATTGCAACAAAATTTGGGATACATGTAGGAACCCAAAAAAATTGTCAAAGCAATGCCTAGAATGTAAAGTGTTCTTTTAGACATAGTTATAAAGAATTTAAGTTATATCAAATTTAACAAAAAATTATGGAGTATCCTGTTTTTTTTTCATTCTTTTGTGATTAAATTTAAATTAAATGAAAAACCATTACTACACATCGCTTTTATTGTTATTTTTCGGTACAATAAATATGATATCTCAGGAACTCAAAATTGAAAAACCACATCAAAAAACAGTAAAAATTGAAAATGAAACTAATTTTGAGAATGCAATAGCTACTTTTAGTAAATCGTATAATCTCAAAAAAGGTTACACTTATGAAACAAAAAAATCAACATTAGATGTCTCTGGATTATCCCACCAACGTTTTCAACAATTTTACAAAGGCATTAAGGTTGAATTTGGAACTGCAATTGTGCATTCAAAAGATGGTTTGGTAATTTCTGTAAATGGTGAATTATACAACTCAGATAACTTAGATTTAAAACCTAATTATTCTCCAACTGATGGATTGCAAAAAGCAATTCAAGCAACGCCAGCCACAAAATATCTTTGGGATGATGTTGACCAATCATTGGTAATGAATTATAAAAAGCCTACAGGCGAATTAGTTATTTTTCCTGTAGATTTACAGGGTAATTTGAAATTAGCATACAAATACGATATTTATGCATTGGAGCCAATTTCTAGAGAAGAAATTTTTATTGATGCAAATAATGGTGAAGTTTTATATAGAAATCCAATCATAAAACATACTAATAATCAAAAAAAATCTAATGTTGATTCAGAAATTATAACAAATAAATTTGAATCTTTAATTACTGGAAATGCTGCAACAAGATACAGCGGAACTAGAAGTATTGAAACCACATTCGATGCCACTTTGAATAAATATGTTTTAAACGATATTACTCGTGGAAATGGTATTGTAACATACAATTGTGCTAAAACAAACACTTATCCGAGTACACATTTTCAAGATGATAACAATGATTGGACTGCGGCCGAGTTTAATAATGCAAACAAAGATAATGCAGCACTAGATGCACATTGGGGCGCTGAAAAAACATTTGATTTTTGGAAAAATATTTTTAACAGAAATAGTTATGATGACAATAATGCACAAATAAAAAGCTATGTACATTATGACAATATTCCTGGCGGTGCTGGATATAGCAATGCAAGTTGGAACGGTAGCGTCATGACATATGGCGACGGTTCTAACTATCCATTTACATCAGTAGATGTTTGTGGACATGAAATTGGTCATGCCATTTGTTCAAGCACCGCAGATTTAGCTTACAGAAACCAGTCTGGCGCTTTGAACGAAGGCTTTTCTGATATTTGGGGCGCTTGTGTTGAACAATACGCAAGAAACGGAAACTTAAATGCACCAACTGCAACTACAAGCGCAGTCTGGAAAATAGGAGAAGATATTGGAACTTCTCCATTAAGATATATGGGGACTCCAAATACCGCTGGCGATCCAGATACACTTTCAGGAACATATTATGTGACTACTGCCGACGATGGTAGTTGTGTTCCAGCATCTGGAAACGATAATTGTGGCGTTCATAGCAATAGTGGTGTTTTAAACCACTGGTTTTATATTTTAACAGCTGGAAAATCTGGAACAAATAATGCACCTGCTGGTCAAACTGACACTTACAATGTAACTGGAATTGGAATGACAAAATCATCTCAAATTGCTTATTTAGCCGAAAGAGATTATTTAACAGCCAACTCCACATTTTTTGATGCACGAAATGCAACAATTGCAGTGGCTACAACTTTGTATTGTGCTGGAAGTCCAGAGGTTATTGCCGTAACCAATGCTTGGAATGCTGTAAACGTTGGAAGCGTGTTTGTAAGCTTAGCAAACGATGTTTCTTTACGATCATTAAACGGAAATCTCAATGTGGCTTGCGGTGCATTATTTACGCCAAGTGTTATTTTTGAAAATGGCGGAACCAATGTTATAAATTCTGTAAGTATTAGTTACAATGTTGATGGTGGTGCAAACACAGTCAATACTTGGAATGGAAACTTAGCCATATGTTCTTCGCAAAATTTTCCACTTACAGTATCGGGTTTGACTAGAGGTACACATATATTGAATGTAACTACTACTATTTCGGGCGATGAAAATTCTCAAAACAACACCAAATCAGTTTTGATAGTTGTAAATGATAATGGTACAACAAATGCAATTAATACTTTTGAAAATCCAACAGATGCATTAATTTCAATAAATAGTTCAGGTTCAAGTTTATTATGGGAAAGAGGTTTTTCTACAAAAACACAATTGACAAATGCTGTAGCTGGAAATTCAAAAGTGTATGCTACAAAATTAGCTGGACTTTATCCTGATAAAACCATTGGATATTTGGTTTCTCAATGTTATGATCTTACAAATATTTTAAGTCCTGTATTGAAATTTGATATGGCTTTTGATTTGGAAACCGATTGGGATATATTATATATGCAATATTCTACAAACGGCGGAACTAGTTGGAACACATTGGGTGCGGCTACAGATGCCAATTGGTATACAAGCAATAGATTGCCAAATGGGAATGATTGTTTTAATTGTATAGGAAGTCAATGGACTGGTGAAGGCGCACTTACAAATCCAAATGGTGGTACGAATGCTACAAAAAGACAATACAGTTACAACTTATCAAATTTTTCTAGTGGTTCTGCAAACCCACAATCAAATATGATTTTCAGATTTGTTTTTCAATCTGACGATGCTTCAACTGAAGATGGTGTATTAATTGATAATTTTGTTATTCAAGGAACCACGCTCTCAACAAAAGATTTCAACTTTGATAAATTTAGTGTGTATCCAAATCCTTCAAGCGGATTGTTTAATGTGTCTTTATCAACTTCAGAAAAAGTAAATATAAGTATTGTTGATGTGAGAGGACGCTCCATATTCAATCAAACTTATCCAAGTAATGGTTCAGTATTTAATAAAGAATTTGATTTTAATGCATTGACTTCAGGAATTTATATATTGAAAGTAGAAAGTGAAGAAAAACAAGCTTCTAAAAAAATCATTATAAATTAGGATCTAAATATTTATCTTAAAAATCCCGTAATTCACGGGATTTTTTTGTTTTTATAACAATATTTTCTAATTTTTTAAAGTTTAGATTTGTGATGTATTTAAAATAATCAAAAGTTATGGCAAAAATTAATGGTGCAAAAATGAACCCCGAAAGAAAGATAGCTTTCAAAAATCTGAATGTAAAAATCGATAAAAGATTAATTTTATGTTTGGATGGTGGAGGAATGCGCGGAATTTTAACCATTCAATTGCTTAAGAAACTTGAGGAAATTGCAGGAATTCCATGTTACGAGCTTTTCGACATGGTTTCCGGAACTTCTACTGGTGGTATTATTGCCGCTTTGATTGTTAAGGGTTTAACAGCACAACAAATAGAGGACAAATACATTCAGTTGATTTCAGATGTTTTTGAAAAAAGAACTTTTGGTGATCGATTCATAAATCCGCCTAAGTTTTCGAAATCGAAGTTTAGAAAATTAGTTAAAGATGAAGTTCAGGATATTACATTAAACGAAAGTTGTGCTAAGTATAATTTAGATTTAATGATTTTGGCACATGATTTAACTGCTGCTGAAGAAACATTTTTTACTTGTTTCAAACAAAAAGATGACTCTTATTATGGAACCTACAAAGATGTTTTATTGCGAGCCGTTATGGAAGCAACAATGAGTGCACCAACCTATTTTAATCCTTTGGAAAGATTTATAGATGGAGGAACTACGACTTACAATAATCCTGCACTTTCTGCCTACATTGAAGCTATTTCATATAGTTTTCCTATTGGAAATGAAAATAAATCTGAATATGAAGTTTCTAAAATGTGTATATTTAGTTTTGGTACAGGAATTTCAAGAAAGTTTATAAAACCAAATCAAACCATAAAAATACCAGGATTGGATATTAAATTTTGGTTAGAATGGATTATGATGCAAACGGGTCAAGATGCGAGTGCTATGCAAGTCAATGCGTTGCGATCGCCAGTAATTAATAAAATTATTGATTTCAGAAGATTTCAAATATCGTTGGACCCAACTTCCATGAAAAAAATTCCAAATACAGATATTTTAGATCCAAAAAAATACAAATCAAAATGGTTGCATGATTTGGATGAAGATATTTTGAAAAACATTGATATGGCAGATATTACACGTTTTGATTTAATGAAAATTATTGGCGAGCAAATGGCAAAATATATTGTACTAGAAGGAAAAGCTTTTACAAAAGATTTGGTTGATGAAAAAAATAATGATTTATTGATTACCATGTCTGGCGACATTGATAGAATCAAAAAGCAAATGAGCGATGCCAATTGGCTCGACAATTTTGAAGATTAATTTAAAATAATACCAAAAAAAATGCCATTCGCGAGAATGGCATTTTTGATATAAATTCAATTTTATTTTGCAATATTTACTGCTCTAGTTTCTCTAATTACGGTTACTTTAACTTGACCTGGATAAGTCATTTCAGTTTGAATTTTTTGAGAAATTTCAAATGATAAATTGGAAGCATTATCGTCACTTACTTTTTCACTTTCAACTATCACACGAAGTTCTCTTCCTGCTTGAATTGCATAAGCACTTTTTACACCAGTAAAACCATAGGCCACTTCTTCCAAATCTTTCAAACGTTGTATATAAGAATCGAGAACTTGACGTCTTGCGCCTGGTCTTGCGCCAGATATTGCATCGCAAACCTGAACAATTGGCGATAATAAATACTTCATTTCAATTTCATCGTGGTGCGCACCAATAGCGTTGCAAACTTCTTCTTTTTCACCATATTTTTCAGCCCATTGCATTCCTAAAAGTGCGTGTGGCAAATCACTTTCTGCATCTGGAACTTTTCCAATATCGTGCAATAATCCAGCTCTTTTGGCCAATTTCACATTCAATCCCAGTTCCGCTGCCATAATTCCACAAAGTTTTGATACTTCACGAGAGTGTTGCAATAAATTTTGTCCGTAAGAAGAACGATATTTCATTCTACCAACTACTTTTATCAATTCTGGATGCAAACCATGAATTCCTAAATCTATAACGGTACGTTTTCCAACTTCGGCAATCTCATCATCAATTTGTTTGGTTGTTTTGGCCACAACCTCTTCAATACGCGCTGGGTGAATACGACCATCGGTTACCAATTTGTGCAAAGACAAACGGGCAATTTCTCTACGAACCGGATCAAAACAAGAAAGAATAATGGCTTCTGGTGTATCATCAACAATAATTTCAACGCCAGTTGCCGCTTCAATAGCACGAATATTTCTTCCTTCTCGACCAATAATTCTTCCTTTAACATCATCCGATTCGATGTTAAAAACTGAAACACAATTTTCGACCGCTTCTTCGGTTCCAACACGCTGAATAGTATTGATGATGATTTTTTTAGCTTCTTGTTGTGCTGTTAGTTTGGCTTCCTCAATAGTTTCTTGAATGTGTGCCATGGCATTGGTTTTGGCTTCAGCTTTCAAACTTTCAACCAACTGATTTTTTGCGTCTTCAGCAGAAAGACCAGAAATAACTTCTAGCTGATTGACTTGACTTTTGTGCATTTTTTCGACCTCCACATACTTTCTATCCAAAGTTTCAAGTTTGGTATTGTATTCTAAAGTTTTGGTTTCAAAGTCATCATTAATTTTTTTGGCTTTCGATAATTCGCTGGATAGTTGAGATTCTTTCACAAGAATTCTTTTTTCTACTTCAACAACCTTGCGTTCACGATTTAAAATAACTTGTTCATGCTCAGATTTGAGCTCGATAAATTTTTCTTTTGCCTGAAGTATTTTGTCTTTTTTAATGTTTTCAGCTTCAAAATTTGCATCTTTTAAAACTGACGCTGCTTCTTTTTTTGCGTTTTTAATCAGGTTGGAAACATTGCTTTTCTCTAAAAATTTTGAAATTCCAAATCCTACTGCAATTCCAGCTATTACTGAAATTATTATTGTTAAAATGTCCATATTTGTTTTTGGTTTATATATAAAAAAACCTACATCAGAAGGTATTGCATAAACTCGGATTGACAAGTTTTGAGCTAACTCACTGTTCAAGCTTCCAAACTGAATTGGCTTGCTATAGTAGTGATGATTTACTCATTTTAATTTGTTAGTGTTGAGTTTATCAAATAAGTACTAATGTAGGTAGTATTTAGTGTATGTTAAGAACGTATTATTTTCTAAGATATTCGCCTAATAATTCATTTAAATTTTCAAGTTTAATCAACGTTTCTTCTTGAATTGTTGACTTGTCTATTTGTTTTTGTTCTACTTGAGAAGCAAATTGCAAGGCGCACATCGCCAGTACATCTTGTTTGTCTCGTACCGCATAATTTTGTTCAAACTGTTTCATCATAACATCAATTTTTTTGGAAGCACTTCTAAGTCCTTCTTCCTGATTCGGCTCTACCGTTAATGGATAAATTCGATCTGCTATTGATATTTTTATTTTTAGTTTTTCACTCATTTTCTTTCTAATCAGAAAGTTGTGCAATACAATAATCTATTTCTCTAATTAATGAATTTATTTTAAGCTTTGTATCTCTTTTGTATTCGTCACTACCTAGTAATGAATTTGAAATTTTTATCGAGTCGAAATTATATTTTAAATCGCTAATTTGATTGGCTTGATTCTCAATAATTGCTTCAGAATTTTTCAGTTTAATTTTCAAATCTTGATTGGATTCCTCAATACTTTCCATTTTTTTGAAAAGTTGTTGCAATCTGTTTTCAAGAGATTTAACTATTCCTTCAATTTCACTCATTGCAATAAAAATTCATTACATAACTTCACAAAGTTAATATTCCTATTCAATTTTTGCAATAAGTTTTATAAAAATAATCAATATTTTTTCTTTTTTAATCTTAAAGTCTTTATAATGTTGGATTTATCATTACATAATTTCTGTTATTTTTTATAAAAGTATTCTGTATATTAGCGCAAAAATTTTTTATGAGATTTTTTATTATCATAATATTTATATTTAATTCTACATTTGGTCAAGATAAATATCCATCGGGCTATTTTCAATCTCCTATGGATATTCCACTATCTATTTCAGGTTCGTTTGGAGAATTAAGACCAAACCATTTTCATTCTGGACTTGATTTTAGAACAGATAAGCGTGAAGGATTGCCTATTTATGCTTCTGCGGATGGTTTTATTTCTAGAATTAAAATTTCTACAGGCGGTTATGGAAAATCTATATACATTGATCATCCAAATGGATACACTACTGTTTATGGACACTTGCAAACTTGCAATCCGGCCATTCAAACCATTTTAGAAAAAGAACATTACTTAAAAAATAGCTATGAAATCGAAATTTTTCCAAAATCTGATGAAATTGTTGTAAAAAAAGGTGATTTAATTGCTTATTCTGGAAACACTGGTAGTTCTGGTGGACCACATTTACATTTTGAAATTCGAGATACAAAGACCGAAAAAATAATCAATCCTTTATTTTTTGGGTTCAATAAAAACATGAAGGATACAAAACCACCAACTATAAATAGTTTAATTGTATATCCTTTGGATGCGTTTTCTCAAATTAATAGTGCTTCGAAACCCAGTTTGATGAATCTAACCATACAAAAAGATGGTACTTATTTGGCTGAAAAGATTATGGCAAGTGGAAAAATCGCGTTTGGAATAAATGCTTACGATACTTTTGATAATGGTTACAGCAAAAACGGAATATTTAAATTGGAAACCTATTTAAATGGAAATTCCTATTTTGGTTTTGAATTTGACTCATTCACATTTGATGAAACTCGCTACATTAATGCATTTATTGATTTCCCAAGATACCAAGCCACAAAACAAAGATTTCAAAAGCTGTTTGTCGGCTATTTTTATCCAGAAAACATCATTAAAACCAAAAAAAATAATGGCATAATAAGTTTATATTCTAATTTCAATATAAATTATAAAGTAATTGTAGAGGATTTTGCTGGTAATAAGAGCATTATAAATATTCCAGTAATTTATTCGTATTTGCCTATAACTACAAGAAATGAAATAAAAAAAACCCCGTATTTTTTGAAAGTAAAAAATGAAAATAGTTACACAAAGGATAATGTATCTGTTTTTATTCCCGAAAAAACTTTTTACGAAGATTTCTATTTAAAGTTTGATGTAAAAAATAATGAACTTTTTTTGCACGATGATTCGGTTGCGGTTCATGAAAATATGAATATTACATTCGATGTTTCAAATATTCCTGCTGCGGATCAAGAAAAAATGTTTATTGCCAATGGAAATATTGGTAAAGTGAACTTTAACTATACAATTAAAAATGATGGTTTATTTTCAATCAAAACCAAAAAGTTGGGTCGTTTCTTTTTGGCTAAAGATGAGGTTGCTCCGAATATTTATAAACCAAATTTTATTGAAGGAAGCAATTTAGACGACCAAAAAACGTTACAAATATACATGACGGATAGCTTATCAGGAATTAATCAATACAACGGTTATTTAAATGGAAAATGGATATTGATGGAATATGAAAATAAATTAAATAGATTAACACATACTTTATCTGATAAATATTATCAAATTGGGAAAAACGAGTTCAAGCTCGTAGTTTCTGATTATTTGGGAAATTCAACTACATTTGAATCAAATTTTATAAAAACAAAATAGACTACTTTGAAAACTAAATTTACTCTTTTTGCCCTATTATTTACAGTCTGTTTTTTTGCCCAAACTGCCAGAGTAAAAGGAATCGTTCTTGACGAAAACAACCAGCCAGTTGAAAACGTGAATGTATCGTTTCAAAATAATAAAACTTCAACAAATGCTTCGGGATTTTATATTTTGACAATTCCTTCAAATGTAAATTCAAATCTAAAGTTTTCACATATTTCATTAAAAAGTGCCGTAATTTCTTTGGAATTAAAAGCAAATGAAGATTATGAATTCAATATTATTTTAAAAAATAATGTAGAGCAAATAGGAGAAGTTGTCATTACCAACAACAATCGGAAAAGGGTAGAAGGCATAACTTCCATTTCACCAAAAGCAGTTCGCCTTATTCCAGGTGCCAATGCTGGTGTCGAAAATATTTTAAAAACCCTTCCAGGAGTTTATTCAAACAATGAATTGAGTACACAATATGCAGTTCGTGGTGGCAATTACGATGAAAATTTGGTTTATGTAAATGAAATTGAAGTATACAGACCGTTTCTTGTTCGTTCTGGTCAACAAGAAGGTTTGAGTTTTACCAATACGGATATGGTTCAGAATATTGATTTTTCTGCTGGAGGATTTCAAGCTAAATATGGAGATAAATTATCATCGGTTTTGGATATTACTTACCGCAGACCTTCAAAATTTGGTGCTTCGCTAGAAGCTAGTTTTTTGGGTGCAAATTTAGCCATTGAATCGGCTTCAAAAAATCAGAAATGGACAGCTATAACTGGTGTTCGATATAGAAATAATAGTCTTTTGGTTAAAAGCCAAGAAACAGAAACCAATTTTTTTCCACGTTTTATTGATGTGCAATCCTATGTGACTTTTACTCCAAATACCAAATGGCAATTTAGTTTTTTAGGCAATGCTTCTCAAAATAAATATGATTATACACCATTGACCCGACAAACAAATTTTGGAACTATAGATGAACCTGTAGCACTTTTGGTTGCTTATGAAGGTCAAGAAAAGGACAAATACAATACGCTTTTTGGTGCTTTTAAAACCACTTATACCATTAATGAAAATTTAAATTTGAAATTTATTGCTTCCACTTATCATACTACCGAGCAAGAATATTTTGATATTTTAGCTCAATATAAATTGGGTGAAGTAGATTCGAGTTTGGGTTCTGAGAATTTTGGCGGTGTAAAATTTACGCGTGCCATAGGTTCACAACTTACTCATGCGCGAAACGATTTGGATGCATTGATTGTAAATACAGAAGTTAAAGGATTTTACAAAAAAAATGAAGATCAGATAGAATGGGGATTAAAATATACCCGAGAAAGTATTCGTGACAGATTAATCGAATGGGAAGTAATTGATTCCGCAGGATTTTCATTAAATCCACCTGTTATTGAATTTCCAAAGAACGAACAACCATACGCACCTTATGTTGGACCATTGGTTGCTTATCAAAATGCACAAGCCAAAAATTATGTAACAATAAACAGATTTTCAGGCTATGCACAATGGAACAGACGATCAAAATGGGGAAATCATGATATTTTTACCAATATTGGAGCTAGAGCGCAAGAATGGAAAGTTTCTGGCGAAAATATTTTCGGCAATAGCCAATTGGTTATCAGTCCGAGAGTTCAATTTGCCATAAAACCAGATTGGGATGTAGACATGCTTTTCCGAGTTTCAAATGGTTTGTATTATCAGCCGCCATTTTATAGAGAATTACGAAATATTGATGGCAAAGTTTTGCCCAATGTAAAAGCGCAACAGTCTATACACTATGTGATTGGAAATGACTATAGTTTCAAAATGTGGAAGCGTTCATTTAAATTGGTTTCAGAAATATATTACAAATCACTTACAGATGTCAATCCGTATACGCTAGACAATGTTCGCATTAGATATCAAGCAGCCAATAATGCAAAAGCGTATGTGCAAGGTGTGGATTTAAGATTAAATGGCGAATTTGTGCCAGGAACAGAGTCATGGTTTAGTTTTGGATATTTGCAAACCGAAGAAAATATTGATAATAAAGGATACATTTCAAGACCAACAGACCAAAGACTGAAATTTGGTATACTTTTTCAAGATTATGTGCCCAATATTCCAACTTTCAAAATGTATTTAAATTTGGTTTACAATACAGGTT
>NZ_JANLVD010000084.1:0-5136 GCF_031363805.1 Flavobacterium sp.
AAAATGGAAGGATAAATTTAAACACAGATTTCACAGATTTACACAAATTTAATCTGTGCTAATCTGTGAAATCTGTGTTAAAGAAATGCTATTTCAAATTAAATCATATCTAAAATTCCTCTGGAACTCCAAAAACGAACACGGAGTGCATTCGCCATTTGTGTTTGATTTGGTTACCAATTGTTTTTATGATAAAAAGAAATATCCTGAATATAGAATTTTAAAAGATTATCGAAATTCGCTTCTTCAAAATAAAAACTTCATCGAAGTAACCGATTTTGGAGCAGGTTCAAAAGTTTTTAAATCCAACAAAAGACAAATATCCAAAATTGCTAAAACTGCTGGAATATCTACAAAAAGAGCCGAATTGTTGTTTAGAATTGTTACTTATTTTCAACCTGATAGCATTTTAGAAATTGGAACTTCTTTAGGATTAGCAACTTCAGCATTATCATTAGGGAATCCTAAAAGTAAAATACAAACTTTAGAAGGATGTCTTAATACGATGACAATTGCAAAAAAACAATTGCAATTACAAAACCTTAATAACATAGAATTAATAAATACTGAATTTTCAAATTATTTCGCAAAAAACAACCCACAACCCACAACCCACAACCTGATTTACTTCGACGGTAACCATTCCAAAAAAGCCACACTTGAATATTTCGAACAATTATTACCCACAATTTCAAACGATTCTGTTTGGATTTTCGATGATATTCATTGGAGTTTAGAAATGGAAATAGCTTGGAAAACCATCCAAAATCACCCAAAAGTAAAAGTAACTATTGATACTTTTCAATGGGGAATTGTGTTTTTTAGAACTGAACAGGAAAAGGAACATTTTGTAATTAGAACATAAAAAAAATGACTGCTATTGCTAACAGTCATTTCTCTCGAATCAATAATATTTATTTTTTTGCTTTTGCAGATTCATCAGATTTTGCTCCCATTCTATTCAACGTAAACATTGGTGCAAATTGAACCTTTAATGACGCAATTTTTGTATTGTCTGAACCAGAAAGACCTTCTTTTTCAACAGTATTTTTTCTACTATCAAGTGCTTCATACATTAATTTAATTTCGTCCCAGTCTTCACGAGAATAACTATCTTTATTTTTTTGAGCTGTATTAACAAAATTAGAATAAACCTCTAAAATATTATTTTTGTTAACCCAATTAAAATTCATATCATCACCTACTTTTCCATCTCCAAAAAATGTGTTTTTTAAACTTTTTCTTGTAGAAGTTGCAGTTGTTGTTGCAGGAATTTCTTTTTTTACCTGCATATTAGCTTCCATTTTAGCTTTTAAAGCTTCATACTTAGATTTACTTTCGTTTAATCTTGCTTGTTCTTTTTCACTTTGTTCTAAACTTGCCAAAGCATTTTCAGCTTCCGTACTTTTCATTTGGTAAGCTGCATCTATTTCATCCCAATTGGCAACTGTGTCAGTAGATTCGATATTTTCTAATGAATCAACATACACTACATATGAATCGATTGATTTTTGAGCTTGTACTTTTTTCTCATCTTTACAAGAAGTAAAAAGAACGAATACACTCGAAATTCCTAATAATAATCCTAAATTTTTCATAATTTTTGTTTTTAATTATATTTTATCAAACAAATGTAATGAGTATTGCATAATTAACAATAAAAACATTATAATTATGTAAATAATAAAATTAATTATGAAATATGAAATATATTAATATTAATTATGTAAAATATAATTGAAATTATATAATTATTAACATTCAAATTTTTTGTCACTTAAAAAGCATTTATTTTATTTTTTAAATCCTTGTAACTTTTTATCCAGATAATATACATATGTATAGTTTTAAATGCAGTTTTAATCTGAAATCAAAAATTGTTAATCTATAATCAAAAATCAATGTCTAATTCCCTTATAAAAATAACAAACATTAAAAGAGATTTTGTACTTGGAAGTGAAATCATTAATGTATTAAAAGGTATTGATTTAGAAATCAATAAAGGAGAATATGTTGCACTCATGGGACCATCTGGTTCAGGAAAATCAACGTTAATGAATCTTTTAGGGTGTTTAGATACGCCAACTTCTGGCACTTATATTTTGAATAATAAGGATGTTTCACAAATGGTAGATGATGAACTTGCAGAAATTAGAAACAAAGAAATTGGATTTGTATTCCAAACTTTTAATCTTTTACCTAGAACTACAGCATTAGATAATGTGGCATTGCCAATGATATATGCTGGCTTTTCAAAATCTGAACGAAATATTCGAGCTACCGAGGTTTTAAACCAAGTTAATTTAGGAGACAGAATGGATCACCAACCGAATCAGCTTTCAGGAGGACAGCGCCAAAGAGTTGCCATTGCTCGAGCATTGGTCAACAAACCATCCATCATATTGGCCGATGAACCTACTGGAAATCTGGATAGTAAAACTTCGGAAGAAATCATGAAACTATTTGGCGATATTCATGCCAATGGAAATACCGTTATTCTAGTAACGCACGAAGAAGAAATTGCAGCATACGCACACAGAATTATTCGATTACGTGATGGTTTAATTGAAAGCGATACCATAAAATAATTTTTTAGGAGCTATTTCCTGCTATTCGTTACAATCTTTTTTGTGGTTTTGTCATGCTGAGCTTGTCGAAGTACAAAACCACAAAAAAGGATTTCCACTACTATCAGGGCTAGGCAATTCGTTTCAAAATAAACTTTTATTCAAAAACAAATCTTAAACCAAAATGCAAATTGCCCTTTTAACCTGCCAAAAACTACCAAATCTACTTGAAACCGAAAACCAATTAATTCCAAAACTGGCAAAACATAACATTGTTGCCAAAGCTGTAATTTGGAATGATGAAACCATAAACTGGGAAGATTATGATGTTTTAATATTTCGAAACACTTGGGATTATTATGAAAAACAAATCGAATTTGATATTTGGTTAGATAAAATTCAAAAATTAGGAATCAAAACCTTAAACTCTATTGCAATTATCAACAAAAATAAACACAAGTTTTATTTGCGAGAACTGCAACAATTGGGTTTTACAATTCTTCCAACAATTTTTATCGAAAAAACAAAAGAATTAAATCTTAAAAAATTCATACCAAATCATTGGAAAAAAGCTGTAATAAAACCAGCATATTCAGCAGGTTCATATCAAACCGAATTATTCGATATTTCAGAAATTGATATTATAAACCAAAAATATCAAAACATTGCACCTCAAAAAGAATTGTTATTGCAAGAATTTATGCCTGAAATTCAAACTCTAGGCGAAACATCATTTATTTTTTTTAATAAAAAATTCTCTCACGCAGTAAACAAAAAACCTATTGAAGGTGAATTCAGAATTCAAGTTCAATATGGTGGAAAATATAAACTAGTCCAACCAAATCAAGATATTATTGAAAAAGCACAGAAAATTGTCAACACTTTTTCTGAAGATTTGCTCTATGCAAGAGTCGACGGAATTATAATTGGAAATGAAATTTATTTAATGGAAATAGAATGTATTGAACCCGATTTATACTTTAATTTAGCCAAAGATTCTATGGACAAATTTGTAAATTCAATTTTAGAATTAATTAAAAATCCAGAATTAAAAATTAAAAATTCTGAAACAATAACCTAAATTTGTATTTTTAGATTACCTCGTAAATCTAAAATCTAAAACCAAAAATCAAATGAAAGTATATACAAAAACAGGAGACAAAGGCACTACAGCACTTTTTGGAGGCACAAGAGTTCCCAAAGATCATATAAGAATTGAAAGTTATGGTACGGTTGATGAACTAAATTCACACATCGGACTCATTCGTGACCAAGAAATGAATCAACATTACAAAAATATTTTAATAGAAATTCAAGACAGATTATTTACAGTTGGCGCCATTTTGGCAACGCCACCAGAAAAAGAAGTCATGAAAAATGGAGAATTACGTCTTCAAAAACTTGGAATCATTGAAAGCGACATAGAATTATTAGAAAATGAAATCGACACGATGGAAGATTCACTTCCACAGATGACGCATTTCGTTTTGCCAGGCGGTCACACAACTGTGTCATATTGTCACGTGGCACGTTGCGTTTGTCGCAGAGCCGAGCGTTTGGCGGTACATTTAAGTCATAATGAACCTATTGATGAAATGGCTGTAAAATATCTTAACCGTCTTTCTGACTATCTTTTTGTATTGGCACGAAAATTGTCCTCAGATTTAAAGGCAGATGAGGTAAAATGGATACCCCGCAAGTGATTTTAGATATCAGATGTTAAATTCATAAATTAAATTTAATATCTAATATCTACAATCAAATATCTAAAATTATAACACGTTCTTAACTTTAACAAAAAATAAAGCAAAAAAAACTTGATTTTTTAACTAAAAAAATTATTTTTGCACAAATTAAAATCTATAGCAGATGTATTGGACATTAGAACTAGCATCCTACCTAAGTGATGCACCTTGGCCAGCAACCAAAGACGAACTTATTGATTACGCAATTAGAGCCGGTGCTCCACTTGAAGTAGTTGAAAACCTTCAATCTATAGAAGATGAAGGGGAAATATATGAATCAATGGAAGAAATTTGGCCCGATTATCCAACTGACGAAGATTATCTTTGGAATGAGGATGAATATTAGCACTAAAACATACTAAAAAAAGTCTCTAATCGAGACTTTTTTTTGGTTAAATTTGCAATCTCTAAAATAGAGACTATTTAAAAACAATAATTACAATGAGTGAATTCAAAAATATAATTCATAATTCGTAATTTTTAATTCGTAATTAAAAAATGAGTTTCATAAACAGCATATTAAAAGTATTTGTAGGCGATAAATCTCAAAAAGATGTCAAAGCAATACAACCCATTATTACCAAAATAAAAACTTTCGAAAGCAATTTAGCTTCTCTATCACATGATGATTTAAGAGCCAAAACAGCGTATTTCAAAAATATAATCAAAGAAGCTCGTGCTGAAAAAGATGCGAAAATTGAAAGTTTAAAACTGGAAGTTGAAGCTTTGCAGGATATTGATGCTCGAGAAGATGTGTATGCGCAAATTGATATTTTAGACAAAGAAGCTTACGATATATCTGAAAAAACATTAAACGAAATTCT
>NZ_JANLVD010000172.1:0-2269 GCF_031363805.1 Flavobacterium sp.
GTTGAAATTAACAGGATGGTTTAACCCACAACCCTCAAAACAAAATAATTTTTCTTACCACTTTGTAATAGCACAAACTGATCATTAATCAAATCTTTGGTATTCAATATAAATTCTTCCGTTACTTTTTCTTTATTTACAGCAATAGAATTGGCTGTCAAAGCCCTTCTTGCCTCACCATTGGACTTCATAAAACCCGATTTTTCATTCAGAATTTCCACAATATTAATTCTGGATTGTACTTCACTTCTTGAAATTTCTGCTTGCGGCACACCATCAAATATTTCCAGAAAAGTGGCAGCATCCAATACTTTTAAATCATCGGAAGTTGAATTTCCAAATAATATGTTAGAAGCTTTAATGGCTTTTTCCAATTCGGCTTGACCGTGAACCAAAACTGTAATTTCTTCTGCCAATTTCCGTTGTAAAATTCGCAAATGCGCTGCTTCTTTGTGTTCAATAACCAGGCTATTTATTGTATTTTCATCTAAAAAAGTAAAAATCTTAATGTATTTTTCAGCATCTTCATCTGATGTATTTAGCCAAAACTGATAAAATTTATATACTGATGTTTTATCTGCCGTTAACCAAATATTTCCACCTTCAGATTTTCCAAATTTTGAACCATCTGCTTTGGTTATCAATGGACAAGTCATGGCAAAAGCTTTGGCTCCTTCGCCATTCATACGCCGAACCAATTCGGTTCCCGTAGTAATATTTCCCCATTGGTCGCTGCCACCCATTTGAAGCAAACAATTATGGGTTTTATATAAATGATGAAAATCATAACCTTGAATTAACTGGTAGGTAAACTCTGTAAAACTCATACCTTCACCATCGGCACTCAATCTTTTTTTGACAGAATCTTTGGCCATCATATAATTTACGGTGATGCGTTTGCCCACATCGCGAGCAAAGTTAATGAACGAGAAATCTTTCATCCAATCGTAATTATTTACTAGTAAAGCCGAATTGGCATCGGTCGAATTAAAGTCTAAAAACCTTGACAAAACTGCTTTTATACCTTTTACATTTACATTTAAAGTTTCTTCATCAAGCAAATTTCGTTCGTCCGATTTTCCAGATGGATCGCCAATCATTCCAGTGGCTCCACCAATAAGCGCAATAGGTTTGTGCCCGAAATTTTTAAGATGAACCAGTAAAATAATGGGAACCAAACTGCCAATATGCAATGAGTCTGAAGTAGGATCAAATCCTATGTAGGTTGGCGTACTTTCTTTGAGCAATTGTTCTTCAGTTCCAGGCATCATGTCGTGAACCAATCCGCGCCATTGTAGTTCGGTTATTAAATTCTTCATTTTAAATCAATTTTAGCAAATATAGCAATTCAATAGCAATGTCAAAAATCAATTTCAATAACAATAATATTCAATATATTTACGGAATGATATTAGTAACGGGTGCTACAGGATTATTGGGTTCACATTTGGTTTTACATTTATTAGAAAAAGGTGAAAACGTAAGAGCCATATTTAGAAATGAATTAGGAAAATCTCGTGTGCGACAGGTTTTTGAACACTACAACAAATGGGAATTGTTTGAAAAAATAAATTGGTGCGAATCCGATATTCTCCACATTCCATCTTTAGAAATGGCGTTCAATGATATTGAAATTGTTTACCACTGTGCGGCCTTAATTTCTTTTGATACCAACGATGAGGAAGCACTTCGAAAAGCCAATATTGAAGGCACGGCAAATGTAGTGAATTTGTGCTTGGATTTTAAAATCAAAAAAATCTGCTACGTCAGTTCTATTGCCGCTTTGGGTGATTTGGCTGTGAATGAAAATATCATTTCTGAAGAAACAGAATGGAATCCAGAGAAATCTCATAGCGATTATGCCATTTCGAAATACGGAGCAGAAATGGAAGTTTGGCGCGCTTACCAAGAAGGACTTCAAGTGGTAATTGTAAATCCTGGCGTCATCCTTGGGCAACTTTTTTGGGCAGCAGGTAGCGGCGATATTTATCAAAAAGTAAAAAGAGGATTGTCTTTTTACACACAAGGAAGTTCTGGATTTGTAACGGTGACAGATGTGGCAAAAATTATGCATTTGCTCATGCAAAGCTCTGTTTCAGGCGAAAAATTCATTCTAATTTCTGAAAACAAAACCTACCAAGATTTGGTTTTTAAAATTGCAGATCAATTAAATGTTCCAAGACCCAAATATTATGCTTCAAAATTATTAATGAGTTTCGGTTGGAAAATGGATTGGTTTTTAAATATTTTCTTTGGTAAAAAACGATTA
>NZ_JANLVD010000181.1:0-1807 GCF_031363805.1 Flavobacterium sp.
AGCCAGTCTTCGACCTGTATTTTTGAATATTTTTGTCGATGACCAATCGCCTACTACAATTAAATCTTTTTTATTATCATTGTCAATATCTTCCCAAACGGCATCAGTAATCATACCCATTTGAGTTAATTTGAAAGCGGCTTTGTCAATAATATTGATAAACTCACCTTTGCCATTATTTTCTAATAACAAGTGTTTTGGATCTATTCCATAAACACCAGGAACGCTTCTGCTTCCAATAAAAACATCAATATCACCATCATTATCAAAATCATAGGGCGCAATGACGGCGACATTATTATTTGTAGTTGGAATACTATTTTTGCTTTTGGTAAAGATGCCTTTTCCATTATTGATATACAATCGATTTTTATAATTGGCTTGATCTGCTTTTTCATTTCCACCGGAACCTACTAATAAATCCTGGTCTCCATCGTTATCAACATCCAAAAAGGCAGCTGCAGTATCTTCATAATTGGCATCCGCTTCAAAGTCAGATTGTTTTGTCATGCTGTAATTTCCATTGCCGTTGTTCAGATATATTTTACTTGAATTTCCTTTTGCTCCACCAATAAAAAAATCTTCATTGCCATCATCGTTTACATCGGCTACAGCCAAAGAAGGCCCTTCGTGAGAAAGCATTTTTGAAATTAACCCTTCATAATCAAAATCAATATATTCATTTTCTTTGTGTGACTGAAAAGTGTTTGGTTTTTCAGAGAATAATGGTTTGATAGTTTTAGTCTTGAGATTGTAATTGGATTTTGCATCCGCTATATTTAAAGGAATGGTAGTGTTGCTTGTTATTTTTTTGATAGTTTGATATTTACCGTTTGGCCAAATGACTTGTAAAGAATCAATTTTTTTAGCTCCAATGCCAAATGTCATCACATAATCCATAGACGATTGAAAACCTCTGGACGGAATGAGTTCTTGTTTGATGATTTCTTTTCCAGAAAATAATTCGACCACACTACCAACGCCGAATTTATTTTGATTGTCACCTTTAAGTTTTACTTTGATAAAATGGTTGTCCTTTTTCTTTTCCGAATTGTTTTGATAGACAAAAGCGGGCATGTTGACATTATTCACGATTAAATCTAAATCACCATCGTTGTCTAAGTCACCATAAGCAGCGCCATTTGAAAAGCTTGGCGTGTCCAAACCCCAGTTTTTAGCTTCATTGGTAAATGTAAGATTGGTGTTGTTTTTAAAGGCATAATTTGGTATCGCAACAGTAGGCATTTTACCGATAATAGTTTCTATTTCTTCTTTTTTACCAGTAACCACCATTTTTTGCATCAATTCGTTGGCAAAAAAGTCCATAAAATCTTGATTGGTTAAATCGTGGTAAATGCCGTTGCAAACATAAATATCTTTATAGCCGTCATTGTCCATATCGAATAATAAAGCGCCCCAACTCCAATCAGTCTTTGCGACTCCAGCATAATTTGCTATTTCAAGAAACTGGTTATTTCCATTATTGAGTTGTAAGGTATTTTGCATGTATTGATTGTAAAAATCCAAGCTTAATTTTCTGGTGAATAAATCATAATTGTCGAAACTGGTAGTGGTTTTGAGTCGGTCGTCAGGTTCGGGTAACATATCTGTAACAAAAACATCCGCTTTCCCATCGTTGTTGATGTCGGCCATATCTGCACCCATGGAAGATTGGCTGATGTGCGAAGCCCAATTTTGAATTTGCTCAGAAAAAGTGCCGTTTTTATTGTTGATGTATAAATAATCCCGTTCGTAAAAATCGTTTGAAATGTAAATATCAGGATATAAATCGCCATTAACATCGCCC
>NZ_JANLVD010000186.1:0-7464 GCF_031363805.1 Flavobacterium sp.
GTAGCTTTTACATCTTTATCACCTGCAAAAAGTTCGTATGCTTTTTCCAAATAAGGCAGAGCAGATTTATAAAGTCCTTGTTGTTTTGCTTTTAATGCATCAAACTTTTTGTTGTCTGCTGGGCTAGTTCCCAATTTATTCATTTGTTCTACTAATTTGGCTTCACCCTCCAATTTTAAAACTGCCAAGTTCATGTAAGCGTTTTTGTATTGAGGATCAATTTCAATGGCTTTCAAATAATTTTTTTCAGCTTCCGCAGCTCCATCTTTTGATTTTGAAGAAATAACAGCAAGGTTGTAAAACAAATCTGCATCTTTTGGATTTTTTGCCACGACTTCAGTAATCAATTTTTTGTACATCGCATAATCTTCAGTTTTTAAATACAAATCTGCTTCAGTAATAATTAAAGAAGTATCATCTGGATTTAATTTTCTGGCTTCAGCAATAGATCTTTTTGCCTCTGGAATATTATTTTTTTCAATGTAAATAGCAGCAATATTTTTTGATATTTCGCCTCTTTTTGAAGGCATATTTTCAGTTTTGGGTTCTGAATGTGTTCCAATTTTGACTGCTTTATCTCTTTCTGACAAAGAAGAAAAATTATCTACTTGATCAGTCAACTTACTTTTTGCAAGATAGTTTGTTGCTTTTCCAGAATAATTCATTTTTTTCAATTGATTATAATAGTTTAAAGACAAATCATAATCTTTTGCATTTAATGCGTTTCCTGCTGCGTAGTACAACATGATACTATCATTTCTGTCCAATAAATATACCTGGTACAATTTTTCTGCACTTTCTTTAAATTTTTGATCTTTATTGTCAACTACAGCACTATTTGTTAGTTCTCTTTTAACATCTTGAATATAAATTTGAGCCTGAGCTGTGTATTTTATTTTTTTTGATGTTTTTTCAAATTCTACTAAATCATTATATGCTTTTGCAGCATCTACCAAATTTTTTGATTCATCAACTTTCTTTTTAGCTAAATCAAAATTTGCATTTCCTTTCAATAAATAGAATAATGCTTTTTGTGGTACTTCTGCATTGGCCATTAAAGGTTCTGCTTGTAATAATATTGATTTTGCTTCTGCAGAATTCCCCGATTTTAAAGCTTTTTCTGCTGCTTTCAACTCATCTTTTTGAGCAAATGTGACAGCAGAAATTAACAATGATGTTGCTAAAATTAAATTTCTAAATTTCATTTGTTGGTTTTTTAATTATTATTCTTCTTGTGATTCTGTTTCTTCTGAATTTTCGTTAGTTGATTCTTCTGATGTATTATCCTCAGAAATTTCCCTATCAACTATTTCGCTAATTATTTCTTCTTCCTCGCGCAACACTTTGGCTACAGCCGCAATAGAATCGTTTCCTTTAATGTTTATTAATCGGACACCTTGTGTGGCACGCCCCATAACACGTAAATCTGAAACCATCATCCTGATTGTTAAACCTGATTTATTGATGATCATTAGATCATCGGCATCGGTAACGCTATTAATAGAAACTAAGGCACCAGTTTTTTCCGTCATGTTCAATGTTTTCACACCTTTTCCACCACGATTGGTTATTCTATAATCGTCAAGTGAAGAACGTTTTCCGTATCCATTTTCAGTAACAACCAAAATTTCACTTTCCATATCATTTACAGAAACCATGCCAATCACCTCATCAGCATCATCTTTCAAAGTAATTCCGCGAACTCCAGAAGCTGTTCTTCCCATTGGTCGGGTTTTACTTTCTTCAAAACGCACCATTTTTCCAGATCGTCCTGCAATCAAAATCTGACTTTCGCCATTGGTTAATTTGGCTTCCAATAATGCGTCACCTTCTTTAATAGTAATGGCTGCAACACCATTAACACGAGGTTTTGAATATTTCTCTAACGATGTTTTCTTAACCTGACCTTTTTTAGTCACCATAATTAAGTTATGGGTTTTTATATAATCTTGGTCTTTTAAATCTTGTGTACAAATAAAAGCGGTTACTTTATCGTCACTTTCAATATTAATCAAATTTTGAATAGCTCGGCCTTTTGCAGTTTTACTACCTTCCGGAATTTCATACACTCGCATCCAGAAACATTTCCCTTTTTGGGTAAAAAACAACATATATTGGTGGTTCGTAGCCGTAAACATTTGCTCTAAGAAATCGGCATCACGTGTTCCAGCTGATTTTTGGCCAACTCCTCCTCTATTTTGTGTTTTGTATTCAGAAAGATTTGTACGCTTAATATAACCCGCATGCGAAATAGTGATTACCACATTTTCATCAGCAATTAAATCTTCAATACTCACATCGCCACCAGAATATTCAATTTGCGAACGACGAGCATCACCATATTTTTCACGCATGTCTTCCAATTCTTCTTTAATCAACGCTGTTCTTAAATTAACATCCGCTAATAATCCTTGTAAATATTCGATTAATTTCTTAATTTCTTCATACTCAGCTCTTAACTTGTCTTGTTCAAGACCCGTAAGTTGACGCAAACGCATTTCTACAATAGCACGTGCTTGAATATCAGATAATTTAAAACGCTCTATTAATTTTTCTTTGGCTTCATCGGTATTTTTAGAAGCACGAATTAGGGCAATAACTTCATCTATATTATCAGATGCAATAATTAATCCTTCTAATATGTGTGCTCTTTCTTCAGCTTTGCGCAAATCAAACTGTGTTCTACGAACTACTACATCATGACGATGTTCTACAAAATAATGAATCAAATCTTTTAGATTCAACATTTGAGGACGACCTTTTACCAAGGCAATATTGTTTACAGAAAACGACGATTGTAATTGCGTAAACTTATATAATGTGTTTAAAACAACATTCGGAGTTGCATCACGCTTCAAAATATAAACGATACGCATACCATTTCTATCTGATTCGTCACGAATATTGGAAATACCTTCAATTTTTTTATCATTAACCAAATCAGCTGTACGCTTAATCATATCGGCTTTATTAACCTGATATGGAATTTCAGTCACAATAATACACTCGCGACCATCTACTTCTTCAAAGCCAACTTTGGCACGCATTACAATACGACCACGACCTGTTTTAAAAGCTTCACGAACACCTTCGTAACCATAAATAATTCCACCAGTTGGAAAATCTGGTGCTTTAATATGATGCATTAATTCATCTATCTCAATATCATTATTTTCAAGATAGGCTAATGTTCCATTGATAACTTCGGTAATATTGTGTGGCGGCATGTTAGTTGCCATTCCCACAGCAATTCCTGTTGCTCCATTTATTAATAAGGTAGGAACTTTGGTAGGCATTACTTTTGGCTCATACAAAGTATCGTCAAAATTCAACTGAAAATCAACAGTTTCTTTTTCGATATCGGCCATAATATCTTCCGAAATCTTACGCATTCTGGCTTCTGTGTAACGCATTGCTGCCGGACTATCACCATCTACAGAACCAAAGTTACCTTGACCATCTACCAAAAGGTAGCGCATACTCCACTCTTGTGCCATACGAACCATAGCATCATATACTGATGTATCGCCGTGTGGGTGGTATTTACCCAAAACTTCTCCCACAATTCTTGCGGATTTTTTATGGGCTTTATTTGAAAAAACTCCTAAATCGTACATACCATATAAAACCCTTCTATGAACAGGTTTTAAACCATCTCTTACATCGGGCAAGGCACGTGATACAATAACCGACATCGAATAATCGATGTAAGCTGTTTTCATTTCGTCTTCAATGTTAATTGGGATTAACTTTTCTCCGTCAGACATATTATATTACTATTTAATTATATTAATTTAAAAATCCTGCTAATATAAGCTTTCTAGATTATTTTTCTATTAGAAACGAGTAGAAATTTCTTCTTTTTATTAACAAATTAGCACCCTCTTTTGGTTAATAAATAATTTAATATTTAACTTTTGATTTCCATTATTTTTTTGTCAATTAGCTGTCAGTTGATTTAGTCAGGAATGATTTTTGCTTTTGCTTTAATAAATTACTAAATTTACAATATCAATATACTATACTATGGATGATAATTTTTCACCAAGAGTCAAAGATGTAATAACTTACAGTAAAGAAGAAGCCTTGCGTTTGGGTCACGATTTTATAGGTACAGAGCATTTAATGTTAGGTATTTTGCGTGATGGGAACGGAAAAGCCATTTCTATTTTAAATAATCTTTCTATCGATTTAGAGCATTTACGTCGGAAAGTCGAAATATTAAGTCCGGCTAATCCAAACGTAATTGTGGGCAACGATAAGAAAAATTTACATCTGACAAGACAAGCCGAAAGGGCTTTAAAGACCACTTTTTTAGAAGCTAAAGTTTTTCAAGCTACTTCAATTAGTACGGCACATTTGCTCCTTTGTATTTTAAGGAACGAAAATGATCCGACTACGAAATTATTAAACAAATTACAAATTGACTACGATATAGCCAAAGAACAATATTTAACTATGATGCCAAACGAAGAAAGTTTCCAAGATAATTTTCCTAAAAATGAGTCGTCTTTTAATGACGATTCAGGACAAGATGACAGTTTAAAAGGTGATAATTTTAATAATCCTGCCAATAAATCCAACAAAAAATCCAAAACACCAGTTTTAGATAATTTTGGGAGAGATTTAACAGAAATGGCCGAAGAAGGTAAACTCGATCCTGTTGTAGGTCGTGAAAAAGAAATTGAGCGTGTTTCGCAAATTTTAAGCCGTCGAAAAAAGAACAATCCTTTGCTTATTGGTGAACCTGGAGTTGGTAAATCTGCGATTGCAGAAGGTTTAGCCTTGCGAATTATCCAAAAGAAAGTATCGAGAATTTTATTTGGAAAACGAGTGGTTACCTTAGATTTAGCTAGTTTAGTCGCTGGAACCAAATACCGCGGACAGTTTGAAGAACGCATGAAAGCCGTGATGAACGAACTAGAAAAGAACGATGATATTATTCTTTTTATTGATGAAATTCATACCATAGTTGGTGCTGGTGGCGCGACAGGCTCGCTTGATGCGTCCAATATGTTTAAACCAGCTTTGGCTCGTGGAGAAATTCAATGTATTGGTGCTACAACACTAGATGAATACCGTCAATATATCGAAAAAGATGGCGCATTGGAGAGACGTTTTCAGAAAGTTATTGTAGAACCCACTTCTGTAGAAGAAACTATTACGATTTTACACAACATTAAAGATAAATATGAGGCACATCACAATGTAACTTACACTGACGAAGCAATTGAAGCTTGTGTTAAATTAACCAACAGGTATATGTCTGAAAGATTTTTGCCAGATAAAGCTATTGATGCGCTTGACGAAGCAGGTTCTCGCGTTCATATTACCAATATTGATGTTCCAAAACAAATATTAGATTTGGAACGTCAGTTGGAAGAAGTTCGTGAGTTAAAAAATTCGGTTGTAAAAAGACAGAAATATGAAGAAGCTGCCAAACTTCGTGATGATGAAAAACGCATCGAAAAAGATTTAGCCATAGCGCAAGAACAATGGGACGATGATTCTAAAAATAATAGAATTGAAGTTACCGAAGATAATGTTGCCGATGTTGTTTCAATGATGACAGGAATTCCTGTAAATCGTGTGGCACAAACCGAAAGTAATAAATTAGCCAAACTACCAGAATTGATTCAGAATAAGGTAATTGGACAAAACGAAGCGGTGTTAAAGATTGCACGTTCCATTCAAAGAAATCGTGCGGGATTGAAAGATCCAAACCGACCAATTGGTTCCTTTATATTTTTAGGACAAACTGGTGTTGGAAAAACGCAATTGGCTAAAGTTTTAGCTAAAGAATTATTTGACTCTGAAGATGCGTTAATTCGTATTGACATGAGTGAATACATGGAAAAATTTGCTATTTCCAGATTAGTTGGTGCGCCTCCAGGCTATGTTGGTTACGAAGAAGGCGGTCAATTGACCGAAAAAGTTCGTCGCAAACCGTATTGTGTGGTTTTATTAGATGAAATCGAAAAAGCACATCCAGATGTTTTCAATATGATGTTGCAAGTTTTAGACGATGGTTTTATGACTGATAGTTTGGGACGAAAAATCGATTTTAAGAATACGATTATTATTATGACATCCAATGTTGGTGCCAGACAACTGAAAGATTTTGGACAAGGTGTTGGATTTGGAACCGCAGCCAGAGTTTCTAACGCTGATGATAATTCGAAAAGTATTATTGAAAATGCTTTAAAGAAAACATTTGCACCTGAATTCTTGAACAGAATTGATGATGTTATTGTATTTAATGCGCTTGAAAAAGAAGATATTAATTCTATTATTGAAATTGAATTGAGTAAATTGTACGCACGTGTCAAAGAATTAGGTTACACTTTAAATCTTTCCGATGCCGCAAAATCGTACGTAGCAGAAAAAGGATTTGACAGACAATTTGGAGCGCGTCCGTTAAAAAGAGCCATTCAAAAATATGTAGAAGATTTATTAGCCGAAGAAATAATCACTTCAAAAATTGGTTCAGGCGATGAGATCTTTATGGATTTTGAAGAAGGCGGAACTGAACTTTCTGTTAAAATTTTAAAAGCAGAAACGCCAACTAGCTAATCTTTAATTAAACAATTTATACAACCATCATTTCATTCGATTTGATGGTTTTTTTTGCATAATAGTAACGTAATCACCTTGCTCATTATCAAAGGATATCCAACCATTTAGCAAATAGGTGGTTAATTTTAATTCCTTCACGTGCTTCGTCCTTCAAATACTTTATTAATTTTCCAAACTTACCAAATAAATATTATTTAATCCAAAATATGTTTTTTTACAAACACTTTGTTTTTCAAATAATAATATAGATTACACCCGTTGGGTTAATCACTGTTAGTAGACAGTTCGAGGATTTTTTGTGTAGAGAAACGGAACAAAACTTCTAGATACGATATTCTACACGAAGTTGAAGTGTAACGAGAACCGTTTTTAATGAAATTTTTCTTGTTTTCAATATGGTTTTTTATCAAAAATCACTCAAACTGACGAAAAATTATCCTTAAAAACTAATTCCACCCAACGGACTAAACTATATAACTTTCATCCAAAAAAAATTCCCAATCAAAGATTGAGAATTTAGTAATCTGAAAAGTGTTTCAGATTGAATAAAGTCCAAACCAATCCTTTTGAATACGGTTACTTATAAAAAAAAGAACTTGTCTTATCAAATAATATCTAATTAAATAAAGGTGACGACATACTCTCCCACAAAATTGCAGTACCATCTGCCCAGGCGGGCTTAACTTCTCTGTTCGGATAATTTTACCTTTATTTTTTCTAAAAATAAAACAAAAAATCCCCATCAAAATGATGAGGATTTAATAGAATCTGAAACGAGTTCAGATTAAAGAAAGGCGACGACATACTCTCCCACAAAATTGCAGTACCATCTGCGCAGGCGGGCTTAACTTCTCTGTTCGAGATGGGAAGAGGTGAGCCCCGCCGCAA
>NZ_JANLVD010000204.1:0-6233 GCF_031363805.1 Flavobacterium sp.
CGCATCATTACTCGATAAAACATCTATAAATGAACTACTTATGAAATCAGATTACAATAATGTCAATGAACAAAATACTAATCAGCTGGTTTTCAAATTATTTTAAGTGGACACTAGTGTTATGGAGTTTTAATAAAAAAAGAAAAATAATTTAACTATTTACCGCCAACGATTTGGATCTTCATTAAAAGCGAAAAAATCTTTATTTGTTAGTTTTTCCATTTTTTTGATGTTTTTTGTAAATAAATGAGTTTTTAAACTAGACATGGATCCTAGATAAAAATCGCCAACAGATATCGTGTTAGCCCCGCCAGATTCTCCAAAATCTTCCAATCCTAACGAAACCGATTTGAAATCTTTTGGTTTAAACAATCTAGAGTATTTAGCGTTTCCAAAACCTATAATTCCTTCTTGAATGTCATTCCAAATCAAGAATTGGTTGTCGTTTTCGAACAAGTTTTCAAAACATTTTGGGGTAAAAATTACATTGTTCAACTCGCGATAATTTTCATAAATGTCAACTTCGAATGGCAAAATTTCATACTCTAAATACTTGTGAATTTGTAAGTTTTTCTGATAATCCGATTTGTAAAATTTATCGGTATTCGGATGAAATTCAATTTTTAACCAAGCATTTGTGTCTAGTTTTTGATATTCATCACGATAAAAACAATAAAAAGTAATCAATACATTTTCTATTCCCCAAATGGCGTAAAGCGAATCTCTTTTATCAATATCAAAAACTTCATCATATCGCGTAGTGGCTTCATGCTGAAAATAATTATCTAAATGTTTTTTGATTTTTAAAAACTCATTTCTTGTATTAAAAAAACCCAATTTTATGTCTGAATTGTATTTAATTACTGGCAAATCGAGTTTTGGTTTTGTTTCGAAAGAATCGCATTCGGTATACAAATTCGCTAGTTTTAGACCACCAAAAATTGTCGGCGATTTTACATTATACGAATATCCAGAAAAAAGCAGGTTTGGATATTCAACTTTTTTTCTGATAATAATTTTGTTTTTTTCTAATTCATTATAAGTTTCCCAAGTAATTAGAACATTTAAATTTTCGATAAAAATACCTTGTTTTAGAATATTAAAATCTGAATTTGATTTTACATCCAATTCAAAATCAGCAACCGATTTTTTCTCCCAAAGGATTACTTTTTCGATTTCAATATCTGAATTTTTAATTTCGAAATACTTTTCAGAATCAAAATCGGGCAATTTCAAAACTAATTTTTCTAATTCCTGAAAATTTCCAGCCAAAGCTGTAACGCCAACTTCGGCAGACGAAGTTGAATTAAGATACAACCAACAACGTTTATTTTCATTAAATTTATCGAAACAATAAATGGTTATAAAATCAATTTTATCGATTTCTATTTTTTCGATATTCGAATCATTATGCGAATATTGTGTGATTTCTGATTTATTAACAACAACTCTTGCGCCATAAAACGGATGCGTTTCTGGAGCTTTTTCTATAGATTTTTTTTTGAAAAATGAGAACATTATTTGTTTTTCTTTTTTAAATTTTCAGTTAATTTTTTAAACAATTCTGCCGAATTTGCATAACGATACGAATTTATTTTGAGTACTTGGGTTTCATTTACAAAAAGTTGTAAAATTCGGTTATAGCTTTCATGGTAACCTTCATTTTCTAATACGTAATGCGTAATTTCCTTGAGATCCAATGTTTTTCGTTTAATAGAAAACGGATAATAAATAGAAACTTTATTTCCATCAATTTTGATTGTATAATTTCTGAAAATATAAAAAGCCACAAGCAACGGAATACCAATCAATAATGCAAATGCAAACCTACTATCTTTACCGTCTGAAACATTTTTTACGTTAGAGATTGGTATTAAAATCAGAAAAAGTAGTCCTAAAATCAGAAAAAAATATAAAATGATTTTTGGAAGCAACAATCGTTGTGATACAAATGTTTTGTTCATTATACTAATTTATCAATTTTAATTCCAATGGCTTGCGAAAGTTCTAAAATTCGTTCTACCTCATTTTTATTAGTTACAAAAAACAAATAGCCATCGCCAAAAGTATCGGAATTCATTAACTCTAAATTATTTTTTGCTAATTCGGTTTGTATGTACGGAAACAAATCATGGCTATAGGTTTCGGGCGGATAAGCAAATGTAAATTCTGTTCCTATCATATTTGAAATCCCTAACTCAATATCTTCGGGATCAAATTTCCAATCGCTATAATAGGTCGAATCTTGAATACAAACTTCATTCTCAACCAAATAATAATCGGCAAGTATAGTTCTAAATTTTTCGTGCATTTCCATTTCATCTTTACCTTTTTTATGAAAAGTTTGCAATCTTTTAGCATCTTTTTTATAGGCCGAATCATCAAATAAATTTCGAGTTACTAATTGTAATAATTCGATAAAATCTTTGATATCTGGCGTATTTATTATTAGATTTTCAAACTTAGAAACATCAATGTTTTTTGGGATTTCGATATTTATTTTTTGACAAATGCCATAAATTACTTTTTCGAGATAATTAATTTCGAGTTTTTCTTCGTCGGTTGTTAAATTATCAAGTTCAATTTTTAGTGAACAAGCAAAACATTCAACTTTTCTAAAAATTGGTTTAGAATTAAAAATCATTCTAAATTCAGAACATTTATTGTCTTCATAAAAAAGAAAAAATCTAAAAATATGTGCTTGCGATTTTAAACCAAATTTATATTTTGCTTCTGGAATTGTATGAAATTCTATTTGCATATAAACAAATTCTTCTTTGTTAGAAATTTGCTCTTTGGATAATTCTTCGTTGTATTGATTGAAATAAGTATTGAGTAATTCGTAACAATTTTGGAAATTGAATTTTTTAAAATCTTCAGCAAAAATATCTTCTGACCAAGAATCTGGGAAAGAAAATCTAGAAACTTTGACTTCGTTTTTAAAAATTTTGAGTTTAAAAACAAGTTCACAATCATTTTCATCGATACATAAATAATCATCTATTTTGTCTAAAATTGTTGCGTTTATTATTGAAATTTCTTTTTTCATCGTGTTTTCATTTATAATTGAATTGATTTTCTTTTTAAAAAATAAATTAAATAGGAATCTAAATAACCTTAGGTAAAATTTTCTTTCTCTCATAAATTAATGCAAAGTATCTGTTAATTCGTATCTTTTTAGTCCTATGTATTTGAAGTTTTTGTCTCGTGGACATCCATCTCTATACTCGCCCCAGTTAAATGTTTTAGAATCGGCATCTTTTATTATTTCTCCAAAATAATAAGCATTAATTTTATCTTTAGCATAACCAAGACCAAGATATTGATAGGTTTTATAATCCGACATAGGAAATTTTAATGTGTCGGTATAAAAATATTTATTGTCTTTGGCGTAATAAGTTTTGTATTGTTGATTTTCTAATATTTGCAATTTAAAACGGCTCATATCGCTCACTTTCATTGATTTATCCAAAAAATAATAATCTTTATCGTCTCTAGAATAAGGACTTTCCTTTAAAATTTGAAATGTTTTGGCATTGGCACCTAGAATTTGGTTTCCGTTAAAAAAGACAAATTTTTTATCTTTTGAATAGTTTTTTTCTCCATAGGAATTCTCGTTTTTAAAATCGATAATTTCGAATATTTTAGGATCGGCATTCTTAATCAGATAACCTTCCAAATAAACATTATTTTTATCTTTGCCGTAACCCACTTCGAGTTCTTCAAAACTATCAGCATCGGCAATTTTGACTAAAGTTTTATGTCCTTGTCCGCCGTGTTCTGCGGCAAATGTCGTTTGAACAATATAAAATACTTTATCTTTTTCTATTTTATAACCATCGTTGCAACTAATAACTAAATTTGTAAATAAAATTAGTATTATACTTCTTATTTTCATTTTGTTAGATTTTCATCAATATTGAGGTAAAATATACTCTTTCCTAATCCCAACCTTCAAAAACTATTTCGATTCCTTTTATGCTTTTATAGGTAATTTTTGTAATTGATATGGCTTCAAGTGATGTTGTAAACGATAATTCTTTAGCATCATATTGATAATTGGTTTGATTATCGCCCGAACTTTTGTGAAGTTGCAAAACATATGGTCTGGATTTTAAAACCAATAAATAACCTTCTTCTAAAGAAATATTGGGTATAAAAAAATGCTCGTGACCGACATAATCGCTTCTGTTTTGTATAATATAACTTCCATTTTTATAGAAACTTGTTTTTGAATAGGCGTTATCTGAAATACTTTTTGGAAATTTTTTAGAAGAGGATTTTGTGAGTTTAAATTTTGCATCAAAATAAGTTTCATTTAATTCGAAATCAGGTTTTAATTTTGATAAATATCCATCAAAAACATATCCAGTTTCTCCAGAATTTGTTTTTACTTTAACCCAAAATCCTTTAATTTGAAACCCTCTAAAATTAAAGCCCTCATTTATAGAATCGTATTTTACAACTGGAGCGATTTCTTGAATTGAAAATTTATTTTTCTTTAAGTTTTCTTCAACTACAAATAGTCTTTCTCCAAATGGTAGAATCGTTATTATTTCACTTTTTTCGTTTGGTTTAATTCTTAAATTTATGCCAGGATTTTTCCAATTATACAGAACATCACCTTTTTTGTATGTGCCAATTGCAAATGTTTTCGGAGAAATTAAAATTATGATTATTAAAAATTTTAAAGTTTTTTTCATTTTTTATTATTGTATTTTTTTGAACTTATACTTTTTAAATCGCCTTTAATAGTGGTTGCATTTCCAACCAAATCGAGAGTTTTATTGTTGTTTTTTACTTTAATTCCAACGGTCATTGTGTTGTCTTGATTTATCTTTTGATAAATAGTATAGGTTGTTTTTTCGTTTGTAAATGAAATGTTTTTGGATATTGCATCAATCATAAAAGGCTGATTTTCTGTATTATTTTCTTCAGGATAATTGAATTCTACACTTTCGTTTGATTTGATTAAAGCATAATATAAATTATTTTCGCCATCGTCAAAAAGGACTACTTTTTTATTGTTTTTTTGTAATCGGAAGGAGAATAGTTCTTTAACAGGCATTTGTCCGAAATCAATTTCTTTTTTGACGATTTCTTTTTTCTTTTTACCAAATGTAGTGGTTGTTGTATATAAAAAAGGATATTTCTGATGATCCATTTCAATAGTTTTAATGACAACAGGATTGTCATTTACAATTTTGTAGGTCGTATTCAAATGCCAACAGCAACCACTTCTTGTCATTGTATGCTATTGTTTTAATTTGGGATCGACCTGAAACATACCGCAATTGTCAGTTGCAAGTGCAGAAAAATCATCATCATAAACAAATTTACCTTTGTTAAATAAATAAATAAATAGAATAAGAAGGTCCGTGGTAACAACTTTCTTGTCCAAACATAATTGCTATGTCTGGATGGTTATCAAAATTAAAATCTTCGTAAATTAATAAACTTTGCTCACCGTAGGACAATTGTTTTACGTTAGTTTTAATATTATTTTTATCATTAAGATCAAATGTCAATTCGGGCGATTCTATTTCGATTATTTTCTTTTTTGTTTTAGAATAAAAAACTTTGATTGTTCCTTGTTTAAAAACCTCATCTAGCCATTCATCTGTTATTGTCACTGTGGCGTTAACGAGTTTTGAAAATTTTTCAATTTTATAGGTGATTTGGGCATTTAAGGTGAGAGAAAAATTGCTCATCAATAAAATAAAAAATATAATTTTATGCTTCTGAATTATTTTAAAAAGTATTTTCATTTTTTATTTACAATTAATTCTATTTTTTCGCCTAAATCATATAAAACTGGAATTCCGTTAAACTGATTTGTCAAATCGTATCTCACCAATTTTGCGTTTTCAATAATTTCTTTTTTAGAATAAACATCTTGGAAATATTCTGACCAAGGATTTCCTCTTGCGTCGAGCGGTATTGGTTTGTTGGCATATCCAACGGTGTAATAAAAGGGTTGCTTTTTTACAATAGGATAATATTTAAGTATATTTTTTTGATCACCTACATATATCAAATTTTCATCTAAATCAACGACAGTAAATTTTATGGTATCGATTGTGGATTTTAAATTTTTTGAGGTGTTCATTTATTTACTTATTATAATCTCTTGATATAAAACCTTTTGAGTATTCATCATTCTGTTTATTAATAGGTCAAAAATATTTTCCTTATAAATTGACCTGTTAATTCGGTAACTAAACTCATCTAAA
>NZ_JANLVD010000213.1:0-2973 GCF_031363805.1 Flavobacterium sp.
GGTGGATTTCTTGGGCAATATGGCGCCCGTGTTCCGTTTTATGCTGCAGCCATTTTGTGTATGCTTAACTTCTTGTATGGCTTTTTTATTCTGCCAGAATCATTAGCCAAAGAAAACCGACGTGATTTCAGTTGGAAAAGAGCCAATCCAGTTGGCGCTATTTTAAATCTGAAGAAATACCCAACATTAATAGGATTAATCGTTGCTACCTTTATTTTATATGTTGCTTCACATGCGGTACAAAGCAATTGGAGTTATTTTACCATTTATAAATTTCATTGGGACGAAAAAATGGTGGGTATTTCCCTTGGAGTAGTAGGGCTTTTGGTTGGCGTAGTTCAAGGCGGATTAATTAGATATACAAATCCTAAACTCGGGAATAAAAAAAGTATTTTTATTGGAATGGCTTTGTATTGTTTGGGTATGTTTCTATTTGCAACAGCCTCACAAAGTTGGATGATGTTTGTGTTTTTAATACCATATTGCTTGGGCGGAATTTCTGGAGCAGCCTTGCAATCTGTGGTTTCAGAACAAGTTCCAGCCACAGAACAAGGAGAAATTCAAGGCACTATGACCAGTATCATGAGTGCTTCGTCTATTATTGGACCGCTAATGATGTCTAGTGTTTTTTATTATTTCACCCACAAAACTGCGCCATTTCAATTTGCTGGAGCGCCATTTGTTTTGGGTGGTTTCTTGATATTAATAAGTCTCATTATTGCTTATAAAGCTTTGAAAAAATGAAAAACGCCAAACTTTGCATAGAAAGCTTGGCGTTTTAAATGTATTTCTAATAAATTTATTCTTTAATAATCTTAATTGTTTTTTCTCGTCCATCAGAAATTATTTTTACAAAATAAATACCGTTTGCGAGCGATGTTGTATTGATTTCTGTTGTCAACCCATCTACATTTTTAGTTATTACTTCTTGTCCTAAAATCGAAAATATAGAAACTGAATCTATTAATGAAGTATTAATAATTTTAAAACTATTGTGAACAGGATTTGGATAAATAGACAATACGTTCAAATCAAATTGATTGATTGCCAAAGTTGAAACAAATTCAGTATTGAAAGTATTGGTGACGATTGCTGGATTAAAATCAAAAAATATGTTGGCAGTATTAGGAATAATATCTCCAATTGAGTAACCTAATTTTGGTTTAATTTTAAAAACAATATAGCCATGTCCAATTTGAGTATTTGCTACCGATGGTGGCAATTCGATACCATTAAAATTCCAGTTTACATTGTTTCCAACTCTATTCAATTCATAATCATGGCTTGACTTTATCATAATAATTGAGGTTTCATCCAGTTTTGCATCCAAAATATCATTCACCCTTACATTTTCAGCATTATACGTTCCTGTATTCTCAAATTGAATAGTATAGGTTAAATAATCATTTGATGTAAATGTAGAATGCAAAATTTTTCCACCATGAGATTCGGCTTTATCATTTGGATCAAAGGAACCTACAATTATTTGTGATAAACTCGCTTGGTTATTTGATGAATTAATATCTCCAAAAGGAATACTTACAGATACTGAATTAGTCAATACTTGCCCTAAATTTACAGTTGGGATCGTTGGCACTTGCATTGTAACATTGATATATCTAAATTCACCAGGTAATAAATTTACAAAATCGAATGTAAAACCATCTGCATTTGAAGTAGTTCCACTTTGTGAAATATTTGTTATTGTAACTGCGTTATTTTTGGTGAAATCTATGGTTCCTGATGCAATGGTTTGATTCCCATTATTTTTATACATAATTTGATTGGAATAAGTAAAACCAGGTCTCGGAGGCGTTCCATTTGAGTAAATTGAGACCAGCAAATCTTTAAAAGGTATTTCAGTAACTGGAAAACTATAAGTTACAACACCCAAGTTGGAAGTGGTTACATTACTATAGGATGAAGTTGTCAAACTATATTGGGAATTGTAAGCTGGATTAATTGTAAAATTCAAATCATAAGAATTTAATGGATTTGATTCATTAATAAGATATTCTCCATTGGATGAAAAAACATTATTAACTATGCCATTATCATTTAAAATATAACCAAATTGACCTTGGGTAAAATTAACTTCACCATTATCCTGAATAGCATTGGCATTTGAATCAATAAATGCTTTCAACAAAATGCCGCTATTAACCACTGTTATAGTTGCCGTTGCAATTAGGCAAAAATTTGGATATTGAATTTCACAAGCTTGGTAAGTCAATAAATATTGTCCTGAGGGTGTTCCTGGCAAAACACTTACAGTGCCATTTGCATTTAATAAAAAACCTGTTGGAACTGATAGTCCAGTAAGTGTAATGCTATTAATACTTTGTTGCGAAATTATGGGTAAACTTCCAAGAAAATCATTAGACAAAACAGATTGATTTGAAGTTGAGATGGTATTATTGGATGGATATATTGTAAACGAATCATTATTCAAATACAAAGTTCCGCCTGAAACGTTATAGCTAGCATTTCCAGTCAGTCCATTTGAATCGGTCACGGTTAAGGAAAATAGCCCATATTGACCTCTAACATCGAGACTGGAATTTGTTGCGCCACTTATAGGAATTCCATTTAATCTCCAGTGGTAAGTATAAGGTTGCGTTCCATTTAAAACGTCAGCAAATAAAGTACTAGTTGGCATATCCAAAGTGGCGCCAATGCTTACCAACAAGCCCGAAATTGTTACGTTTACTTGACTAGAGCAACTACAGCCATTCATGTCTATTACACTTATTGAATAAGTACCATTTGCTACAAAAGTAAATGTATTTGAGGTTTGATATGGTCCA
Organism: Flavobacterium sp.; assembly: GCF_031363805.1. Taxonomy (GTDB): domain Bacteria; phylum Bacteroidota; class Bacteroidia; order Flavobacteriales; family Flavobacteriaceae; genus Flavobacterium. Next base: position 2,808 of record NZ_JANLVD010000213.1, read on the forward strand.
AAGCTGTTAATAGAATATTGATATGGAGGAGCACCTCCAGTTGCGTCAGCGCCGTGACGTGGCCGCGGTAAGAGACGTAGTTCCGAACCCGCTCCTCTCTTCCGCATCGAAACACGGTGCGGCCCGACTCGAACCCGGGTGCTGGACCGCCCACGAGCGCGACGGC
>NZ_JANLVD010000239.1:0-7395 GCF_031363805.1 Flavobacterium sp.
TTCTTCATTGGTGTTTAGCAATTTTATTTTGTCGTCTGCATGCAAAACTGTTCTAGGATGTTGAGAAAAGGTGAGAACAACCGTTTCTAAATCATCGTTAGAAACGCTATTTAAAAGGCGGTTTATAATTTTTTGATGTCCTAAGTGTACGCCATCAAAAGTGCCGAGAGTAACCACTGTTTTTTTATTGCAATTAAAATCGGAAATGGAATGAAAAATTTTCAAGATATTTAAATTTATGCAAATATAAAGTTAAGTTTCGAGATTATAAAATTACGAATACTCATTAAAAAAAATACTATTTAGTGCAAACTATTCAAATATTAAATCAATTAAAACAAGAGTTTGCAAAAAATTATTATATTTGTTCTTTCAAATAAAAAACTTGTAACAATGAAAAAACAATTACTGACATTATTAACGGCTGTCTTTTTTTTGACAGTCGGTCACTCACAAACTGATAAATTATGGTCTGCCCATAATGGCGAAAAAAGCAATATTACTACAGATAAAGCTGTAGCAAGACTATCTTTTCCTAAAGAATTCAAATTGTATGATTTGAATATTGAATTAATGAGAAATTCATTGTTTTCTGTAATTGGAAAAACAACTGAAAAATCTCTAATTATAACTTTACCAAATGCTGATGGTAAAATTGAACAATTTAAAGTTTTTGAAGCATCTAATTTTGAACCAGATTTGCAAGCCAAATTTCCTGAAATAAGAGCTTTTTCTGGTCAAGGAATTACAGATAAATACGCTACCTTAAAGTTGAGTATTTCTCCACAAGGTATTCAAACTATGATTTTCAGAACAGATAGAGAAAATGAATTTATCGAGGCTTATTCTGAAGATCACGCTGTATATGCCGTATTCAAATCGCAAAGAGAAAAAGGAAAACTAGCCTGGTCATGCTCTACTGATGATCAAAAAATGGTTTCTAATGTAACTTCTAACCAAACAAATACAAATAAATTTGATGATGGTAAATTAAGAGTGGCACGTTTGGCACAATCTTGTAATGCCGAATATGCTAACTATTTTGGCGCAACTAGTGCTGCACAGGTAAGTTTAGTATTAGCTGCTTTCAATGCTACATTAACTCGTTGTAATGGTGTGTATGAAAAAGATTTGGCTTTACACCTTAATCTTGTAGCAGGTTCTACTAATATTATTTATTATGACCCAGCCACCGACCCGTATTCTACTACACTAAGTCAATGGAATACGCAGTTGCAAATTGCGATAAATACAACTTTAACTGGTACAGGCACTACATTAGCCGCTAACAATGCAGCCTACGATATTGGTCATCTATTTGGTAAAAGTGGTGGTGGTGGTAATGCAGGCTGTATAGGCTGTATATGTGTAGACGCTGTTGCGTCTGGAGCTGGCTCCACAAAAGGTAGAGGAATCACTTCACCTTCTGACGGAATACCACAGGGAGACACCTTTGATATTGATTATGTAGTACATGAAGTAGGTCATCAAATAGGAGGAACACATACTTTTTCCAATAGTAATGAAGGTTCTGGAACTAACAAAGAAGTAGGTTCTGGAATCACCATCATGGGATATGCTGGTATTACTAGTCAAGATGTTGCTCCAAACTCAATCGATGCATATCATCAAACTAGTATAGCACAAATTCAAGCTAATTTAGCAACGAAAACATGTCCTGTAACTACTACAATATCTGCCGATAATGCTACACCTGTAGTAAGTCCAGTTAGTAATTACACTATACCAAAAAGCACCCCTTTTGTGCTAACAGGAGCCGCAACAGATAGTAATGCTGGTGATGCTTTAACTTATTCTTGGGAACAAAATGACGATGGAGGAACCTCTACTGGCGCAGCAAGTAGTGCAAGTCCAACTAAAATTATAGGACCTAACTTCTTATCATTCAGACCAACAGTTTCGCCATTAAGATATTTTCCTAAATTATCATCAGTAATTGCAAATTCAAATACTACACTAAATATTGGGGGAGATGCTGGTATTTTAACTGAAGCATTAAGCTCTGTGTCTAGAACATTAAACTTTAGGTTGACTGTTCGCGACAACTCGCCTTACAGTTCAACGCCACCACTTAAAGTAGGGCAGACTGCTTTTACAGATATGGTAGTTACTGTAAATGCAGCGGCTGGACCTTTTTTGGTAAATTCGCCTAATACTGCTGTTACTTGGTTTGTAGGAGCTAATCAGAGCGTAAATTGGGATGTAGCGGGAACTACCGCAAATGGCATAAATACTGCATCTGTAGATATCTTTTTATCAACAGATAGTGGATTAACTTATCCTATCCAACTCGCAAGTCAAGTTCCTAACAGTGGTAATGCAACAATTGTTGTGCCTAATAATGTTGGAACTACAAATAGAGTTATGGTAAAAGGATATCAAAATGTCTTTTTTGACATTTCAAATGTTAACTTTTCAATCGTTACGCCAACATCTACTTTTGCTATTTCGGAGTCAGGTCCACTAAATAATCAAATTTGTGTTGGAACTGCAACTAGTGATTATAATTTTAATTATAATGCTTTAGGTGGATTCTCTGGAACAACAACTTTTAGTGCAACTGGGAATCCTCCTGGCTCTACTGTTGCATTTAGTCCAGCAACTATGGGTGCTACAAGTGGCGCTGTTACTATGAATGTTAGTGGGCTTGCTGGAGTTGCTCAGGGTAGCTATAACATTACGGCTATTGCTACCTCCGGCTCAACAACCTCAACTATTGCTTATGTTTTAAATGTGGGTGTTGCAAACACCACATTAACAACACCTGTAGATAATGCCATCACTCAAAACACATCACTTACCCTTTCTTGGGCATTAGTTAGTAATGCAACGTCCTATGATGTGCAAATAGCAACAGATGCAGCCTTTGCTTCAATTGTAAATTCTGGGAATGTAATAACAAATAATTACAGCGCTACAGGTTTAGCTCAAGGAACAAGTTATTTTTGGAGGGTATTGCCTAAAAATGCAATATGCTTGGGAACATATAGTACTGGTTTTAAATTTACTACTGGAACAATAAATTGTACAACTACAGCTTCAACAAACATACCAGTTACGATACCTGCTACTGCTAATGTTAACCCAATTAATTCAACATTAAATATACCAAGTGGGGGAAATATTTCTGATTTAAATGCAACAATAAGCATAGATCATACTTACACATCAGATATGACTATATCTTTAATTAGCCCTGCTGGTACTGAAATACAATTGGCCGTAGAGCCTTGTGGTACGAGCGATAATATAAATGCAACTTTCGATGATTCAGGAATTGCTGTTGTTTGTGGAACTAATCCGGCAATATCCGGAACTGTACTTCCTGCCCAACCACTATCAGGATTCAACGGACAAAATTCTACTGGTACATGGACTTTAAGGGTTAGGGATCCTTATAATAATGATGGTGGAAAAATAAATTCATGGAGTTTAAAAATTTGTACTCTTGCCCCATTGGGTGTTCAGAATAATGAATTTACAAATTTTTCATTATTTCCAAACCCAAATAATGGTATGTTTACAGTAAAATTCACTTCAGAATCATCAAATGATATTATGATCAATGTGAATGATTTGAGAGGAAGACAAGTATTTGAAAAGAAATATTCAAACAATGGTGCTTTTAATCAAAATATTAGTTTAGATAAATTGGAATCAGGTGTTTATCTGGTTTCTATAATTGATGGTGAAAAGAAAACAGTAAAAAGAATTATTGTTGAATAATCTTAATATATTCTTAAAACAAAAGGGATGGCATAATGCCATCCCTTTTTATTTTCCATTGTAAGTAGTCATGGCATTTTCTAAACCTGAAAGCGCAAAACATTTTATTGCTTCAATTGATTTTTCTAATCTTTCAGTTAGTTTTTCTTTTTCAGTTTCGTCCCATTCTCCCAATACATAATCAACTTGTTTTCCTTTTTTGAATTCGTCGCTTATTCCAAAACGAAATCTTGGATATTCGGATGAGTTTAGAATTTGTTGAATGCTTTTTAAACCATTGTGTCCACCATCGGTTCCTTTTGGTTTTATGCGAATGGTTCCGAAACCAAGATTCAAATCATCTGTAATAATCAATACATTTTCTATATTTATTTTTTCTTTTTCCATCCAATATTGAACTGCTTTTCCACTTAAGTTCATATAGGTGTTGGGTTTAAGCAACAAAATTATTTTTCCTTTTAATTTGTATTCTGCAAGCGATCCTAATTTTACGGTTTGAAAATCGAGAGATTCTTGTTTGGCTAAAAAATCCAATGTTTTGAACCCAATGTTGTGGCGGGTATTTACATATTCGGCGCCTATATTGCCGAGTCCAACTATTAAAAATTTCTTCATATAAATATTTTTACTTTCTTCGGGTTTGGTTGTAGAAAAAAGATTGGTAAGCCATTGTATCATTTTACAAAAATAGATTTTTTGATTGGTAAATTTTAAGAAAATGTTTCATAGAATTTAAAATGTTTCTTCGTAGCCCTGATGGAAGTGGAAATCCTTTTTTGTGGTTTTGTACTTCGACAAGCTCAGCATGACAAAACCACAAAAAAGATTGAAACGGACAGCGGGAAATAGCTCCAAATAAAAAAAGCGCCCCAAATTGGAGCGCTTTTAAAAAATATATTGAAAAAATTATTTTTTCTTTCCTTTTGCAGCTGGCGTTTTTGCAGCTTTTGCAGCTTCCTGAGCGGCTTTCATAGCAGCACGTGAAATTCTTACTTGAGCCACAACAGTGTTGTCTGGGTGCAAAAGCTTAAATTTATCTGATGCTAATTCTGTAACATAAATTTTGTTACCCATTTCTAGAGGCGTAATATCTGCATCTAAAAAATCTGGCAAGTTGGCTGGCAAAGCTTTCACTTTCAATTTACGAGAGTTTAAACGTAAAACACCACCTAATAATACACCTGGAGATGTTCCAATGATTCTAACTGGAACTTCCATAGTAACTTCTTTATTGTCAAATAATTGATAGAAGTCTATGTGTAAAATTTTGTCAGATACTGGATGTACTTGAATGTCTTGCAAAACTGCGTTGAATGATTTTCCACCTGCCAATTCAATCGAAACTGTGTGCGCGTTTGGAGTGTAAACCAAGTTTTTGAATGCAGCAGTTTCTGCTGAAAAGTGTACTGGTTGATCTCCTCCGTATAATACGCAAGGAACCGCTCCAGCATTACGTAAGGCTTTAGTCGAAACTTTTCCCACGCTTTCTCTTTCTGATCCTTTAATTGTAATCGATTTCATTTTAAAAAAATATAGTTAATAAATAATATTTATGCTTTAGGCTAAAAACTATATGCTTTTAGCAAAATGTAATGAGATTGCTTCGTCGTTCCTCCTCGCAATGACTTTACATTAAAAATTTTCCACTTATAGAATTGTTGTGGTGCACCATTTGCATTACTTCAGAAAAAAGTGGCGCACAACTCACTACTTTTATTTTATTTGATTGCTTTTTTAACGGAATTGAATCTGTAACAATCAACTCAAGCAATTTTGAATTTTCTATTTTTTCGTAAGCTTCCCCAGATAAAATAGCGTGGGTACATATTGCTCTTACACTCAATGCTCCTTTTTCTATCATTAAATCTGCCGCTTTCGCTAATGTACCTCCAGTGTCGATCATATCGTCCACTAAAATCACATTTCTACCTCTTACTTCTCCAATAAGCTCCATTGTATCGATTACGTTGGCTACTTTTCTTTGTTTGTAACAAATGACTACGTCCGATTCTAAGAATTTAGAATAAGCATAAGCTCTTTTTGAACCTCCCATATCTGGCGATGCTATAGTTAAATTGTCTAAATTTAAACTTTTTACATAAGGCAAAAATATAGTGGAAGCAAACAAATGATCTACTGGTTTTTCAAAAAAACCTTGTATTTGGTCTGCATGCAAATCCATAGTCATAATGCGAGTTGCGCCTGCTGTTTCCAATAACTTTGCCACTAGCTTGGCTCCAATTGGCACTCTTGGCTTGTCCTTTCTATCTTGACGTGCCCATCCAAAATAAGGAATTACAGCTGTAATGTGTCTGGCTGAAGCTCTTTTTGCAGCATCAATCATGAGCAACAATTCCATTAAATTATCTGCGCTTGGAAATGTTGAACAAACGATGAATGCACGCAATCCTCTTAATGATTCTTCATAAGAAGGTTGAAATTCACCATCACTATATTTTGAGAACGTAACCTTTCCTAGCTGTACACCATAGCTTGCGGCTATTTTCTCGGCTAGATAAACACTTTGCGAACAGGCAAAAATTTTCGCTTCGGGTTCTAGGTGTGGCATTAGTGTGTCATTTTTATTCCGTTGCGATTCATATTATCCAGCTTTGACATTTGTCTAATTTGGATGTTACTATACGCCTCGGGTGTAGTTAGTTAGTGTGTTTCGTTTTACCGAGGTGCAAAAATAGCAATAAAAATAATGTAAAACATAAAATTTTAAAGTATTTTTATAGAAATTGTCATTTTATTTTTTAAATTTGCACCGTGTTAAAGAAATTTAATTTTAAATTAATTTCTTGAAGCGATAAAATAGCTGTTGTTATTTTAAGTCAGCTGATGTAGGTTTTTCAAACCTGACAAAAGCATAATTGCTAATTGCCCGGATGGCGGAATTGGTAGACGCGCTGGTCTCAAACACCTGTGGGAAACCGTACCGGTTCGACTCCGGTTCCGGGTACATGGATCCTCTTCGAAAGAAGGGGATTTTTTGTTTATTTAAAATTCGTTTAATTTGAAAAATTTGGTTTATTTTATTAAACAAAAAAAAGCTACCTTTTCATGTAGCTTTTTTGTTTTAAATTGAAAATATATTTTATTCTGTTCTTTGAAAATCAAAAGAAATTCCGTCAGGGAATACTTTATCTAGTGTCGCATTAGGAAAAGCAGCAACAGCAGCAGCATCTTCAGAACCGCCATAAATATGTCCACTGACAACAATATTTCCACAAGTAATTGGGTAAAGAATATTTGTGTTTTTTATATTATTATAAAAAATTTTACTGTAATATGAAATTACATATTCTTTGTCCTTTTCAAGAACAATTGAACTTGATAATGTTTTTTTTGCTTCAACATTTGCTGACTGTACAAGTATACTTGCTGTCGCTACAATAGCCTGAGTTTGTTTATTCCAAATTGTAATTCTAACTCCATCTGTATTGATTGTTGGAAGCCTCAAGCTAATGGCATTTATTTTTCCTTTTACTGTTGGTTTAAATACAATGCCATTTTCATAATAAAATGTTGAAGGAGTATTTGCTTGATTAACAAGATTAAATATTGCTTTCGTTTTAAATTCACCTAGAAAATTTTCTTCTGGATAAATGGTAGCTGGTGTTTGAGAAGCATTGTCATCCTCTT
>NZ_JANLVD010000018.1:0-5005 GCF_031363805.1 Flavobacterium sp.
TTCGTAATTATTCTAAATAATTGTAAATCAATTAATTAAAACTTCAAAAACACCATCTTTAGTAATTGCGTAAACCAAATCATTTTCGGTTGGAACCAAATAAAAATTTCCAGTAAATTCGCCAAAAGCTGGCAAAATCATTTGGTTGGGTTTTTGAAAAAAACATGACAGATTCAGATATTGTCTACCAATTCCTTTCAATTTGATTCCCGGATGAATGTGTCCGCAAAAATTAAAAAAACTATCTTTTTCAGTTGGATGATGCGTTAATAAAAAAGTATCAATTATCAACTCTGAAAAAATTTTTATGTTCAAATTTTCATAATTGTAATTGGCAATAATATCATGATTGCCTTCTACCAAAATAATTTCTTGACTTATTTCTTTGGTCCAATTCGCAAACAATTCCCATTCTTTATTTATTTTACTATGAAATAAATCTCCCAAAAAAATAATAGTTTTAGGTTTAAAAAAATCAACAACATCATTCAATCTCACAAAATTTTCAAAAATCGCATCATTCGGAATTGCCATTCCGTGTTTTCTAAAATGCGCCACTTTTCCCAAATGCACATCACTAATTAAAAGCATATTTTTCTCTTCCCAGAAAATCGCACCAAATTGGTGTAATTCAAAAGTATGATTGTTTATTTTTATTGTCATATTTTAGTTTTTTTTGCCACAGATTAAAAGATTTCCACAGATTTAATTTAAATTTTTTTTTAATCCTTTTAATCCGTGAAATCTGTAGCAAAAATAATTTAATCAAATTTACAGTAATATCATTTCATATAACTAGCCGTCATTTTTGCAATCCGATCCGCCAAAGTTTCGCTAGTCAATTTTTCACGCAATCTATCGGTAATTATAGGAAAACTAAAAGGCGTAGGTTTTTCACATTGTTTCCAAACAATTTCTTGTTTGTTAATTCTTTCCAACGATTGCAACAATCGTCCTTCTTCCAATTGATGTTCAAAGGTTTCGATATACGCTTGTTGCAACAATAAATTTTCTGGTTCGTAATCTCTAAAAACTTCAAACAACAATTGTGAACCACTTTGCAAATGCTTTGTTTTAATAGGTTTTCCAGGCATTCCTGTAAAAACCAATCCAGCAATTACAGCAATATCTCTAAATTTTCGCCGCGCCATTTCGGTGGCATTCAAACTTTTTTGCAAATCGTGATGTACAAATTCTGACGAAAATAAATTGTTGTCAAAAACGGCTTGCATATCAATTTCTTGATCAGAAAGCAATTCAAATCCGTAATCATTATACGCTAAAGAAAATGATATTGGAGACAATAAAGTAATTCTGTACGACAAAATACTAGCCAAAGCTTCGTGCACAAACCTGCCCTCAAACGGATAAAAAATGGCGTGAAAACCTTCTCTAGTTTTAAAAGTTTCAATTAGAAATTCGTTGGTATTTGGCACAATACTTTCTCTTCGTTGTCTGTCAAAAATAGGTTTTAGTGCTTTTAATTCTGGTGTTAAATTTTCATTGTTTGCAGCATACAATTCTTCTCGCAACAATTCACTCATTTGTGCAGACAATGTCATTCTTCCGCCCATCCAACTCACGGTTTTCGAAACTTTTTTGGCATCGGCTTTTCTAACCAAAACATTCATATTTTTTATGGCATAAAATTCTAATTTTTTTCCACCAAAAGTAAAGGTATCGCCACGAGTTAATTTTGAAACAAACCATTCTTCGATGGAACCGATATAACCACCACTCAAAAATTTTACATTCAAGTTTGCATCGCTCACAATAGTTCCAATTTGCATTCTGTGGTGCATTGCAATTGTTCTACTATTTATTTTATACAATCCGTTTTCGTCAATTTCTACTTTTTTGTATTCGTCGTAAGCTTGCAAACTCTGACTTCCGTGCGAAATAAAATTCAAGATCCAATTCCAATTTTCTTTGGTTAAATTCTGATAACAAAAGGTTTTTTTCACTTCTTCGAAAATTATATCAGGAAAAAATCCGTCGGAAACCGCCAAAGTATTCAGATATTGAATTAAAACATCATAACTATTCAAATACGGAATTCGGTCTTCCACAATCGTTTCTGTAGCTGCTTTTTTGAGTGCCGAAGCTTCGATTAATTCCATTGCATGTGTGGCGAGAAAATAAATAACACTTTCTTTTCCGGGTTGATGACCGCTTCGTCCAGCTCGTTGTAAAAATCGAGCTACGCCTTTTGGTCCGCCAATTTGTATAATAGTTTCCACAGGTGCAAAATCGACACCCAAATCCAAACTCGACGTGCAAACTACCACTTTCAAATCTTCGTTTTTAATAGCATTTTCAACCCAAACTCGGGTTTCACGAGCAATACTTCCGTGGTGCATTGCCATTTCGCCAGCAAATTCTGGATATTTTTCTAACAATGCTTGAAACCACAATTCGCATTGTGATCTTGTATTGGTAAAAATCAAAGTCGTTTTACTTTTTCTGATGATTTTCGCCACATCGGCTATCAAGTGTAAACCCATATGACCACGCCACGGAAAGGTTTCCATTTTTTCTGGAATAATCGATTTTACAGTAATTTTTTTATTGATGTTTGCCTTAATCAAAACCGAGTTTTTAAATGCATCCGAATTATTTCCCAACAAAACTTCTTGTGCCAATTCGAGATTTCCAATGGTTGCCGAAATTCCCCAAATGCGCATTTTTGGTGCAATGGTTTTTAGTCTTGATAATGCCAATTCCATTTGAACGCCACGCTTTGTTCCTAATAATTCGTGCCATTCATCTATAACAATTGCCGTACAATTAGCGAAAGTTTTAGCATATTCTTTGGTGGCCAAAAGCAATTGCAAACTTTCTGGTGTGGTGATTAGCAAATCGGGCATTTTGTTTTTTTGCTTAGTTCTTTCAGAAGTTGTAGTATCACCAGAGCGAATTCCGACAGTCATTTGCGTACCTAAATCGGTCGCAACTCTTTCCGCAGCTTGTTTTATTTCAACAGAAAGTGCTCGCAAAGGTGTAATCCAAATGGCTTTTAATCCAGGCTTATGTTTAGTTTTATATTCAGGATTTTCTTTAATGTAATTGAGAACTATCGGAAACCAAAGTGCATAAGTTTTTCCGCTACCCGTTGGCGCGTTTAGTAAACCGTTTTTGCCTTGCAGAAATGCTGTCCAAGTTTGCGTTTGGAAGGGAAATGGTTTCCAGTTTTGATTGTGGAACCAGTTTTCTGCAATTTGGTAAAGTTGTTCTCTTGTCATTGCGAGGTACGATGCAATCTTTTAATATTATTATAGTTATATTTTTTTGGCCACAGATTTAACGGATTAAACAGATTTACGCAGATTTTTTTTTAATTTATTTTAATCCGTACTAATTCGTTTAATCCGTGGCTAAATGATCATTGCTTTCAAATCATCAATGCAATTAGCATCCTCAATTTTCTTGTCCAATCGCCATCTCAAAATCCTTGGAAAACGAGTTGCCACGCCGCTTTTGTGACGTTTGGAAAGCGCAATACCTTCAAAACCAATTTCAAAAACCAATTCTGGTGTGACACTTCGCACGGGTCCAAATTTGTCTATTGTATTTTTTTTAATAAAATCATCTACTTTCCTAAATTCTACATCGGTTAGACCGGAATAAGCTTTTGCAAAAGTGACCAATTCACGTTCCCCTTTTTCGTTATTTTGCCACAATGCAAAAGTATAATCAGTGAATAAATTACTTCGTCTTCCGCTACCGCGCATAGCATAAGTCAAAACGGCATCAATTACTAAAGGTTCCAATTTCCATTTCCACCAATCGCCTTTTTTTCGACCAACTTGATAGGTAGAATTTTTGTGTTTTATCATCAAACCTTCGCTTTTCATTTCTCTGGCGCGCATTCTTTCAGTGGCGACATCTACCCAAGAATTTAAAATTTTTCTTTCTGATAAATAAAATGGGAGGTTTTTATCTTTTATACTTTCAAATAATTTTTCTAATAAATTGTGGCGTTCTTCAAATGGTAAATTCCGAATATCGTTACTTTCCCATTCTAATAAATCGTATGCTTTTAAAATCACAGGATTGCTTTTTAACAAAGCTGCCGAAGTTGTTTTGCGACCAATTCGAGTTTGCAAATCATTAAAAGTGCCAATTTCATCATTCGGAAATGCTAAAATCTCTGCATCAATGACCGTTCCATTTGGAATAATTCCGACAAAAGAATGAAATTCTGGATATTTATCGGTGACCAATTCTTCGCCACGCGACCAAACAAAAATTTCGTTTTCACGGATTATGGTTTGCGACCGAATGCCATCCCATTTGTGTTCTACCGACCAATCTTCTGGATTTCCAAGATTTGAAACTTCGCCTTCTATGGGATAAGCCAAATAAAATGGATACGGTTTTGACAAATAATCGCTGCTTTTTTCATCTAAAATTAATTCCTGAAAAGTAATTTTATTTGGATCCCAATTGCCCATTAATTTATAAGCCAAAGCATCTTCATCTACATTTTCAGCTTTTGATAAGGCGCGAGTCATTAATTTTTGGCTGACACCAATTCGGAAACTTCCAGTAATTAATTTGGTAAAAACAAAACGTTCATAGTAATTTAAAGCCAGCCAATTTTCGTGTAAATAAGCTCGTTTTTCATCATCGGTTTTCTTTTTTAAAGCAATTATTTCTTGCAGGTATTCAGTTAAACTTTTATCAGAATGTTCTTTGGTCGTTGGAATAATGAGTGCAATTGTTTCGGCTAAATCACCAACGATATGATAACTTTCTTCGAAAAGCCACATTGGAATATTTGCCAATTCATTTGCCCAAAGTCGCAATAAAGTTGTATTTACAGGTCTTGGTGGACGACGATGTGACAAAATAGCAATAGTCCAAACTTTATCTTCTGGCGAGACATTTTTAAAATATTCAGTCAATGCATCGACTTTAACTGTCGTTTTATTGGAACTGTCGAGTGCTTTTATTAGGTTGGCGAAGTTTTTCATTTTTTTACCGCTAATTCGCTAATTTTTTA
>NZ_JANLVD010000032.1:0-3962 GCF_031363805.1 Flavobacterium sp.
AATTTCGCGTGACGAAGGCGTTCATTGCGATTTCGCAGTGCATTTGCACAACCACCATTTGGTCAACAAAGTGCCAAAAGCAAGAATTAGAGAAATCATTATCGATGCTTTAAAAATTGAAAGAGAATTTATTACAGAATCATTGCCAGTTTCATTAATTGGTATGAATGCTGGATTAATGACACAGTATTTAGAATTTGTTGCCGATAGATTACTGGTAGAATTAGGATGTGATAGAAAATACAATACCGCAAATCCGTTTGATTTTATGGATATGATTTCTCTGCAGGGAAAAACCAATTTCTTCGAGAAAAAAGTAGCCGAATACCAAAAAGCGGGTGTTATGAACACCGATAGTGAAGCTCAGAAAATTACATTTGACGCGGATTTTTAAATAAAGTTTAGCGAAGTCTCCGATTTCGTTATTGTCATTGCTAAAAGTTCAGCGAAGTCTCTGACTTCGTGATGGTGAGTAGCGGTCTCCGACCGCATAATATAACAAAGATTATATTCTAAAAGAAGACCAAAGATTTTCAAACATTTGCATGAACTCGGAGACTTTAAAGAACTAGAAATTATTTATGAATGAAAACGGATACCAAATAAATGACCAAACAAAAGCTCATTTTATTACTTCGACAGTGATTGATTGGGTAGATGTTTTTTCAAGAAAAGTTTATAAAGATATTGTTATTGAGAGTTTAGATTATTGCATTAAAAATAAAGGAATGATTTTATACGGATATGTAATTATGTCCAATCACATTCACATGATTGTTCAATCAGAAAACAGAAAATTATCAGATTTAATAAGAGATTTCAAGAAGTTTACAGCTAGAAAAATTTTAGACACAATAGAAGAATCAGAAATCGAAAGCAGAAAAGACTGGATGTTAAAAAGATTTGAATTTGCTTGCAGAAGCCATTCGAGAAATGAGAAATATCAGTTTTGGCAGTATGGCAATCATCCAGAAGAAATTTACACAGAAAAATTTCTTTGGCAAAAACTAGATTACATTCATCTGAATCCAGTTAGAGCAGGTATTGTAGATAATGCGTCTCATTATTTGCATTCAAGTGCTAGCAATTACGTAAATGACAATGGTTTATTAGAAATTCAAAAAGCAGACAATCCTGTGATTGATGTTTTGAATCCAAGATTGTTTAGTAATGGATTTAGTTGGTAATGTTGAGCGAAGTCTCCGACTTCGTGATTGTTTCAAGCGGTCTTCGACCGCCTAAAACATAAAGAATATTATACATAGAAGGTCAGAGACCTTCAAACACCTCCACGAAGTCGGAGACTTCGCGGAACCAAAAACAAAGATTACAAATAACCCCGAAATAGCGAAGGGATTTTCTATTTCACTAAAGCAACAAAAATTATGTACGTAGTAAAAAGAGATGGCCACAAAGAGCCAGTAATGTTTGACAAAATCACAGATAGAATCAAAAAACTGTGTTACGGATTAAACGATTTGGTCGATGCTGTAAAAGTAGCCATGCGAGTAATTGAAGGATTGTACGATGGTGTAACAACCTCAGAATTGGACAATCTTGCCGCAGAAACCGCCGCTTCCATGACAATTGCGCATCCAGATTATGCACAATTGGCAGCTAGAATAGCCATTTCAAATTTGCATTCCAATACCAAAAAATCTTTCTCGGAAACCATGAAGGAAATGTACCATTATGTAAACCCGAGAAACGGACAAGAAGCACCGCTTTTGTCTGAAGAAGTACACAAAGTAATACAAGAAAATGCTGAATTTTTAGATTCACACATTATATACAACAGAGATTTTAATTACGATTATTTTGGATTCAAAACCCTTGAACGTTCTTATTTATTAAAAATAAACGGTAAAATTGTGGAGCGTCCGCAGCACATGTTGATGAGGGTTTCGGTTGGAATTCACTTAGACGATTTAAAATCGGTTATAGAAACCTATGACTTAATGTCGAAAAAATTCTTTACACACGCCACACCAACCTTGTTTAATGCTGGAACGCCAAAACCACAAATGTCATCATGCTTTTTATTAGCGATGCAAGACGATAGCATCGATGGTATTTATGACACTTTGAAACAAACGGCAAAAATATCGCAATCTGCGGGCGGAATTGGATTGTCTATTCACAATGTTCGCGCCACAGGAAGTTACATTCGTGGAACTAACGGAACATCGAACGGAATTGTGCCAATGCTACGAGTTTTCAATGATACCGCGCGTTATGTTGACCAAGGAGGCGGAAAACGAAAAGGAAGTTTTGCAATTTACATTGAAACCTGGCATGCTGACATTTTTGATTTCTTGGACTTAAAAAAGAACACTGGAAAAGAAGAAATGCGTGCTAGAGATTTGTTTTTTGCCATGTGGACTTCAGATTTGTTCATGAAACGTGTGGAAGAAAATGGAAATTGGACCTTAATGTGTCCAAATGAATGTCCAGGATTGTATGATGTTCATGGCGAAGAATTCGAGAAAATGTATACCGATTATGAAAAAGCCGGAAAAGGTAGAAAAACAATCAAAGCGCACGAATTGTGGGAAAAAATTCTAGAATCGCAAATAGAAACTGGAACACCATATATGTTGTACAAAGATGCAGCCAACAGAAAATCGAATCAAAAAAATCTAGGAACCATTCGTTCATCGAACTTGTGTACCGAAATCATGGAATTTACTTCGAAAGATGAAATTGCGGTTTGTAACTTAGCATCATTGTCATTGCCAATGTTTGTCGAAAACGGAAAATTCAACCACGATATGTTGTTTACTGTGACCAAGCGTGTAACCAGAAACTTGAATAAAGTAATCGATAGAAATTATTATCCAGTTATTGAAGGCGAAAATTCAAACAAACGCCACCGTCCAATTGGATTAGGTGTGCAAGGTTTGGCCGATGCTTTTATTATGTTGCGTTTGCCATTTACAAGTGATGAAGCCAAAACATTGAATCAAGAAATCTTTGAAACACTTTATTTTGCAGCGGTAACTGCATCGATGGAATTGGCTAAAGAAGAAGGACCATATTCCAGCTTTAAAGGTTCGCCAATTTCGGAAGGAAAATTCCAGCACAATCTTTGGAATATCAAAGATGAGGAACTTTCTGGTCGTTGGGATTGGGCAGCTTTGAGAAAAGAAGTTTTAGAACACGGCGTTCGTAATTCGCTTTTGGTAGCACCAATGCCAACGGCTTCAACATCGCAAATTTTAGGAAATAACGAAGCATTTGAACCATATACTTCCAATATTTATACCAGACGTGTTTTATCGGGTGAGTTTATTGTAGTCAACAAACATTTACTGGAAGATTTGGTAAAACGCAATTTGTGGACAGAAGATTTGAAACAAGAGTTAATGCGTCACAATGGTTCGGTACAAAACCTTGATATTCCAGAAGATTTGAAAGAGTTGTACAAAACAGTTTGGGAAATGTCTATGAAAGATATTATCGATATGTCGCGTCACCGTGGTTATTTTGTCGATCAATCGCAGTCGTTGAACTTATTTATGCAAGATGCCAATTACTCAAAACTAACGTCAATGCATTTTTATGCCTGGAAATCGGGTTTGAAAACTGGAATGTATTATTTGAGAACAAAAGCAGCTGTCGATGCCATCAAGTTTACGTTGAACAACGACAAAAAAGCAGAGCCAATAGAAGTAAAAGAACAACCTATTTTGGTTGCAGCCGAAGTTGAAAATATTGCAATGTCAGCCGACGAATACAAAGCCATGATTGAATTGGCAAAAAATGCTGGTTTGGAAGATTGTGAGATGTGTGGATCGTAATTAATTAAAAATTAAGAATTAAAAATTATCGAGTTACATACATAAAAAACAATTATATTTACAGTAAAATATAGTAGATGGAAGCAATATTTAGGGGGGAGAATATTTTAGAGTTCATAAAAGCCTTTCCAGATGACAATAAATGTAGAGAAGTTATAGCAA
>NZ_JANLVD010000081.1:0-2479 GCF_031363805.1 Flavobacterium sp.
GCACTTTCAAAAAATGGTATAATCCATATTCAAGTAGATCCAATTCACCAATTAATTACAGATGGAAACTGGTTTGAATCGGCAGAAAAAGACAACTTTGAAGTTTTAAATTCTGTATCAGCTGAACGCAAAAATATTTCATTCGTTAATATAAATGCCAATATTTATCAAAATGCTGGAGCCAATATGGTGCAACAATTGGCTTACACATTGGCACACATAAACGAATATTTTAATCAAATAAAAGTAATAAATCAACCTATAACAATTGAAGTTTCGGTTGGCACCAATTATTTTTTCGAAATAGCAAAATTGAGAGCGTTACGATTACTTTTCAACACATTAGCAAAAGAATACAATCATAATCTAGACTGTCATATTATCGTAACTCCTACAAAACGCAACAAAACATTATACGATTATAATACCAATATGTTGCGCTCCACGACAGAATGTATGAGTGCTATTTTGGGCGGTGCAAATGCCATTTCAAATTTGGCTTACGATGCTATTTATCATAAAGACAATGAGTTTGGCGATAGAATATCTCGTAACCAATTACTAGTTCTCAAACACGAAAGCTATTTTGATGTTGTTAATAATCCAGCCGATGGAACTTATTATATCGAGAGTTTAACCACCCAATTGGCAGAAAAAGCATTGTCATTATTTAAAGAAATCGAAGCCAACGGTGGATTAATCAAACAACTCAAAGAAGGAAATATCCAGAAAAAAATACAAGAAAGTGCCCAAAAAGAACAAGATTTGTTCGACTCAGGCAAAGAAGTTTTACTAGGAACCAATAAATATCCGAACAAAAACGACAAAATGAAAAACGATTTAGAACTTTTCCCATTCGTAAAAATAAAGCCAAGAAAAACTTTAATCACACCTATTATTGAAAAAAGATTGGCTGAGAAATTGGAGCAGGAAAGAATTTCATTAGAATAAATTTCAGAAATAAAGTTTATATTTACATCAATAAATTATAAGTTATGGAAGCGATAAGACAAACTGTAAAAGTAAAAAATCATTCATTCAAAATTACTTTGCCTGACAATTTCCTCGCCGAGGAAGTTGAAGTAATTATTATGCCTTCTTCAAAACAGTATGAAATTCCTCAGTGGCAAATTGATGAAGTTAGGAAACGACATGACAAATATTTAAAAAATCCTAAAGATGTAACTAACATTGATGATTTTTTAAAAGAATTAGAAAATGAGTTATAAAATTGTAATTATTGATGATGCTAAAATAGAATATAAAAAATCTTTCAATTGGTACAAAAGCATAAACCCAATTTTATCAGAAAGATTTTATAATTCATTCAAAGAAAGTTTGTCCGTTATAAAAAAGAATCCACTATTATTCCAAATAAGATATGATGATGTAAGAGTTAAACTTTTATCTGATTTTCCATATTTAATTCATTACAAAATTTTAAATAATGTTATCATCATTGAAGCCATCTATCATTCATCAAGAGATGGAGAGTTAAACATATTTTAAATAAATTTTGATTAAAATTGAGAAAAAACATCCAACATATTACATTACAAAATTCTAGCAAAAATGTCATTCCAGTTTATGCTGAGCGAAATCGAAGCACAGTAGAGGAAGCATTTATTACTGCTGAAGGAATTGAACTAAAATCAACCTATACCAAACAAGATATCGAAAATCTCGAACACCTTGATTTTGGAGCAGGATTCACACCCAATCTTCGCGGACCTTATGCTACGATGTATGTGCGAAGACCTTGGACCATTCGTCAATATGCTGGATTTTCAACCGCCGAAGAAAGCAACGCTTTTTACCGCCGTAATCTAGCTGCTGGGCAAAAAGGATTGTCAATAGCTTTCGATTTACCAACGCACCGCGGTTACGACTCAGATCATGAACGTGTTGTGGGCGATGTAGGAAAAGCAGGCGTTGCCATAGATTCGGTCGAAGATATGAAAGTATTGTTTGACCAAATTCCGCTCGATGAAATGTCAGTTTCAATGACAATGAACGGTGCAGTTTTACCAATTCTAGCCTTTTATATCGTAGCTGCCGAAGAACAAGGTGTAAAAGCCGAGCAACTTTCTGGTACAATTCAAAATGATATTCTCAAAGAATTTATGGTTAGAAATACCTATATCTATCCGCCAACACCATCCATGAAAATCATTGCAGATATATTTGAATTTACTAGCAAAAAAATGCCGAAATTTAATTCGATTTCTATTTCAGGTTATCACATGCAAGAAGCCGGAGCTACAGCCGATATTGAAATTGCCTACACTTTAGCCGACGGATTAGAATATATAAAAACTGGTTTATCAACTGGTATGAAAATCGATGAGTTTGCACCTCGCCTATCCTTTTTCTGGGGAATTGGAATGAACCATTTTATGGAGATTGCCAAAATGAGAGCTGCCAGAATGATTTGGGCAAAACTCGTCAAACAATTCAATCCAAAAGACGAAAAATCATT
>NZ_JANLVD010000110.1:0-3761 GCF_031363805.1 Flavobacterium sp.
TAATAATTAAGCGTCTCAATATCATATAATTATAAATTAAAAAATAAATATGAGTTTTTAAAAACTGAATTTGAAGTCTAAAAAAAAATCACCAAAAATGATTTGTAGTAGAATTTGTAGTTTTTAGAGATTCCCTTAAATTAAAAATCCTCAAAAGTAAATTTTTAAGGATTTTAATTTTTAGCAAAAAGTAAGATTTACTCAACTATTATTTTTTTTGTGACATATTCATCATTTGATTCAATTTTTATGATATAATTCCCTTTTTCAAAATTACTGACATCAATTTTTATGTCGTTAGTAATTGTATTTTCATAGTTTCCAGAAAATGAAGTCCTACCCAATAAGTCTATAATTTTGACTTTTACATCAGGATTTAAAATTTCTGAAAATGAAATAGTAATTTCATTTAATGCAGGATTTGGGTATATTTTAACGTTGCTATTTTTAAAATTATAAGAATCAGTAGAAAGAGTTGTAGTATTATCCCATTTAAATATGCCATCTCCTACCGCATACAAAGGATTGTCATTAAAAAAACCACCAGACCATCCAGTTGTACTATTTAAAAATCTACAAGCAGCTTTTTGTTTTGTTGCTTCTATCAATGTCCAAGTTGTTCCATTGTTTGTTGTGTAAGATGAGCCACGATTTACACCACCATTTACAGAAGTTGAAACAAAAATATTGGTTCCAGGCACTGAGCAAATTCTACTTTGTTTCCAATTTGGTATCGTATTCGTTGGTATTTGTGCCCAAGTTGTTCCTCCATCTGTTGTCGAAAATAGTTTAGTTGAAGTATTGTTTCTTACATGAGATATACCATGTAAACCATCATCATTAAACGCTATTTCATAAACTGTTTCTTGTGCTGCACTCATTGTACTTACTGTCCAAGTAGTCCCAAAATCTGTAGATTTATAAATTTGTCCAGCAGAAGTTCCGAACCAAACAGTATTTCCAACTACTGCATAACCATCGAACCAACCAAAACCGCCTCCAGAAATAAAATTAGGTATATTTGTTTGAGGCGTTCTTGTCCAAGTTGTTCCGCCATTGTTGGTTTTATAAATTTCAAAATAGCCATCGTTTGCATCGCCACCTGCAATACCATTTAAAGCATCTTTAAAATACACAAAATTCGGAAACGAATTATCATTGAAAATTAATCCAGCATTTGATTGTGTCCAAGTAATTCCGCCATCAACTGTGTGAAATAATCCGCCACCACCTGAGAAATTAAATTTGTGCATGGCAACCCAAGCCTCAGTATCGCTAATTGCTGAAATGTTTGAAAAAGCCAAACTGGTGTCGCTACCCATTAAACCTGCTGTCCAAGTAGTTCCGCCATTTGTTGTTCTGGTAAAATCTAAAATTGGATTAGATCCAAAAAGCCCACCAATTCCATCATAACAAATAGCCCAAACTACATTTTCATTTACTATTGAAAATTCGTAAAATCCTAATGTTTTGTTAGTAAATCCAGCATTTTGGTTTGCCCATTGTGCATTTACATTGGTAAAAAAACACAATACCATTAATACAATAATTAATCTGTTGACACTTTTAGTGGTTTTTTTTAAAAGTTGTTCTGTAATTGTTTTCATATTTCCAATAATTTAGGTTAATAAAACCGAAATTATAAATCATATTTACTTCAAACAAATCAACTGTTCATAGCCTATTTATTAAGGACAGAAAGCAAAAATCGATGTCGCATTTTTTTTAAAATTATAAATCTCGATTTCGTCCATAAAATCTTTCATACGTCCATGATTTTTGCTTTGTTCAAATTAAATGATCAAATTTGTTTTATACTTAAAAATGAAAATAGAAAAATTTAATTTGAACAAAACTCTTGCCGAAAATCGATGGCTATGGCATTTTGGTTTTTGGTTGTTTTACTTTTTTATACGATTAAGACCTTATTATGTAACCGTTTTATTTTACGATAAATTATTTTTGAAGTACATGTTGTTTTCAGAAATATTGTTTATAATTGCCACCTATCTCACACTTTCTATTTATAATTTTTTAATGCCGAAAAAGCATCTTATTTTGTTTTTCTCATGTGGCTTTTTAACTTGGATTTTGTTTGTATTAGGTCAGGTTTTGCTTAAGAAAAATATAATGCTTACAATGCCAGATGTTGCAAATGCAGAATTATCTGAAATATTTTTGGACGGAATTTCATATTATTTATTTTTCTATTTTTTTATAATATTATTAAAATATTTTAAGCAAAATTATATCTATCAATACAATCAAAATCAGCAAAAACAGCAACAAATGCATTTTGAATTAGAAAATTTAAAAGCGCAGATTTCTCCACATTTTTTGTTCAATACAATGAATAATTTTTATGGACTTGCTGTAGATAATTCAAAAAAGTTGCCGAATTTAATGATTCGGCTTTCCGATTTATTGCGCTATTCACTTTATGAAACAAAAAATGAAAAAGTAGCTTTAGATAGCGAAATAAAATACCTTGAAAATTATATCGAACTAGAAAAAATAAGACTTGAGGATAATTTAAATCTTAAGTTTATTGCTAATAAAAATAATTTCGAAAAACATCAAATTGCACCTTTGCTATTGATTACATTTTTGGAAAACGCATTCAAGCATTCAAAAAAGATACATAATCAATCAATCGAAATTTCTATTTTTATTGATGTTTCAAATGATGGGATTTTGACTTTTACAATAAAAAATAACTTTAATTCTGATTCTGAAAACGACCTAGTTTCCATAAAAGGAATTGGATTGGAAAATGTAAAAAAAAGATTAGAAGTCATTTATCCTAATCAAAATCATTCTTTGGTTATAAAAACAGATAACAATTTTTATAATGTTGAATTAATATTAAATCTAAATTGATGGAAAATATTCAAAAAATAAAATGCTTAATAGTTGATGATGAGCCTATTGCTAGAAAAATAATTAAGAATTACATTAATCAAATATCCTTTTTAGAAAATGTTGGCGAATGCAAAAACGGTCTTGAAGCCTTAGATGTTATCACAAAAGAAAAAGAAATTCAAATTGTTTTTCTGGATATTAACATGCCAAATTTAAGCGGTTTGTCTATGGCTAAAATAATGAAAAACAATATTCCAATTATTTTTACAACTGCATACTCGGAATATGCAGTCGAAAGTTATGATGTCAATGCGATTGATTATTTGTTAAAACCTTTTTCTTTTGAACGATTTACCACTGCAGTTTTTAAAGCTATTGAAAAGCTTGAAAAATATAAAAATTTTACAAATCCATCAGTGCAAGAATTGGAAGAAAATAAAATTTATATCAAATCCGAAGGAATGAATTTTCCTGTTTTATTGACTGATATATTGTATTGTGAGGCAATGAAAAATTATACCAAAGTTTTTATATCAAATGGGAAAAGCTTGAAAACACTTATTCCGTTTTCTAAAATAGAACAGGATTTAATTTATAAAGGCAACCATTTTCTAAGAATTCACAGATCTTTTTTGATTTCAAAACTTCACATTTCATCCATAAAAAGTAATCATATCAATATTGGGAATTTTGAAATTCCAATTGGTCCACAATATAAGGAATCAATACTAAAAACTATTGGCTTAAAGTAAATTAAAATATTGAGGTGTTCATTTATTTACTTATTATAATCTCTTGATATAAAACCTTTTGAGTATTCATCATTCTGTTTATTAATAGGTCAAAAATATTTTCCTTATAAATTGACCTGTTAATTCGGTAACTAAACTCATCTAAAT
>NZ_JANLVD010000111.1:0-2701 GCF_031363805.1 Flavobacterium sp.
GTAGAAGGAACTCCGATGGAAGAAGAAAAACCAGTAGAAATATGGGAGATGATACGTATGGTTGCTACAACCCGTATTATCATGCCAGAAACACAGGTAAGACTTTCGGCTGGAAGAATGAATATGACTAGAGAAGGTCAAGCTATGTGCTTTTTTGCTGGTGCAAATTCTATTTTTGCTGGAGATAAATTACTTACAACTCCAAATCCAGATGTGAATGAAGACATGAAAATGTTTGAAATGCTAGGGCTTATTGCTCAAAAACCATTTGTAAAGGTTTCGCAACCAAATACAGTTGAAGCTATAGATTCCAAATTTGAATCTTTGGGCGAAAAGCCAAAATGGACACGACCAAGCCATACTATTGAAAGAAATCTTGAAACTTCTGAAAAAGCAAAGATGTAGATAGAGGTTTTAAAACAATAAAGCTTACCGTTTTGGTAAGCTTTATTGTTTTATATTAATCTGTGATTTTTTCAGGGAATAAACCGCATATATTACGGCTACAAAAAATAATATCATTATACTTCCGTCAATTGGCAAACCTACAGGCGTAGGTGGAGTTGGTGGAGGCGGACCTCCTCCAGGTGCTGCGGCGTGAGTTGAAAATGTGACTAACATTACAAAAAAAGCCAAGTTGATATTTTTTTGGTAAATAAAATTCATAGGGCACTCTATATGAAAAAGGTTTTGCTGAAATATTTTTCGAGAAAATCTTTAAAATAAATTATAAAGCAATATTAAGGCAAATTATTGAATCAACCAATTTAATTCTATAAAAATCAAATAAAATATTTTAAATCAACAATTTAATAATGTTCAATGAATGTAAGTCACTTTTTTCAAAATTAATAATTGTTAAAAGGAATTGAAAAATCATCAATATTATTAATAAAAAATCTCAATGCAATTATAGTTAAAACTGATTTTTAGCAATCAATTAATTGAAAATTTTGCACTACTTTTGTTAAACAATTTATAAAATATAGTAAAATGGCCTTAACAATAACAGATGCTACTTTTGATGAAGTAGTTTTAAAATCAAAACAACCAGTATTAGTCGATTTTTGGGCGGCTTGGTGTGGACCTTGTAGAATGGTTGGACCAGTTATTGAAGAAATAGCAACCGAATATCAAGGAAAAGCTGTAGTTGGAAAAGTCGATGTGGATGCCAATCAGGAATTTGCGGCAAAATATGGCGTTAGAAATATACCAACAGTATTGGTTTTTCAAAATGGAGAAGTAGTTGGGCGTCAAGTTGGTGTTGCCCCAAAGCAAACTTATGCAGATAGTTTGAACGCACTTTTGTAACAAACCCAATATAAAATTTTAAAAGTCTGACCTTCGGTTGGACTTTTTTTATTTAAATAATTTATCAAATTCAAAACAAATTGTAAAAAACAGGAAAAACACCCTTTTAAAAACAGGAAAAGCACTCTTACACAGCTCAATCATTATATCAACATTTGTATTATAAATAATTATTAATCTAAATATTGAAAAAATGAAAACAAATTTTTTAAAAACAGGAAAATTTCTTTTAAAGTTAGCATTATTGTTATCGCTATCATTGTCTGTAACCAATTGTAGCAAGGATGATGATCCAGTTCCAACACCGGTAGAGCCAGTTCTCGCGCCACTTCAAGATCCACTAGCAGGATACTTGACCGCTACAGGGTTTAGCCAAAAAACAACCAATCAAGTCAATATTAGCGATTATGAGTTTGGGTATTCATTTATCCCATTAGTAAACGGAAAAATGACCGCAATTGTGGCTAAAATTCCAGATGTTCGTTTGGGAATGAGAGTTACCGTTTGGGATAAAGTTGCGGGAACGGTTCTTAGAACCGAAACTATTGATATCGCAACTGCTGGTGTCGAGGTAACAAAACAAATAACTGCGTTGGATCTAGTCAAAGACAAAGAATATTTTCTAACCTTTAACAGTAACGATTGGTATGATCGTAGAAAAACGGATGGTTCTATTGTTACTTACCCGTTTACTGTAGGAGATATTAAAATCACTTCTTATTCTTTTGTAGGCGGAACAACGCAAACAATCCCTAATGCGCCGCAAAATACTTACTACGCAGGAGATTGTAGTTTTAAATTTCAGAAATAATATAATATGCTAAAAAACTCATCAAAAAACTGTTTTTAGTTTTCGAGTTATTTAGATGAAAAGGTTTGGCGAAAGTCAAACCTTTTTTATTATTCTGAACCAGTTTAAGATTCTGAAAATTTTAAAGTAAAAGTACTTCCAATATTCACTTTGCTGTCTACTGAAATATTGCAATTTATAGCTTTTGCCAAATCTCGAATTAAATGAAAACCCAAACCAGATTTTATGCCAATAACCTTCTTGTCGTCATACAAAGCACTAAACTTTTCTTGTTCATTTCCATTTCCATTATCTGAAATGGATAAATAAGTATTATTTTCTTTCTGCCAAGCCTTCCAAATTACACTAGGATTTTCAATTTGTTGTGTTACTTTTAATGCATTTGCAGTTAAATTTCTAACAATAGTTTTCAGGAAATTTTCATCAGTAATTAAAAATATATTGAGGTGTTCATTTATTTACTTATTATAATCTCTTGATATAAAACCTTTTGAGTATTCATCATTCTGTTTATTAATAGGTCAAAAATATTTTCCTTATAAATTGACCTGTTAATTCGGTAACTAAACTCATCTAAAT
>NZ_JANLVD010000163.1:0-28419 GCF_031363805.1 Flavobacterium sp.
GCCATTTGAAAATTATGTTTAGATACAAAAACCACTGCAATACATCCGCAAAAAAGATTGAGTAAGGTTATAATATTTGGAATATGCTTTTTTATGTTCATTTTTAAAAATTAAGATAGGCAAATTAAGCAAATTTAACACAATAAGTTTATACATTGTAGAGTTTTATTATATCAGATTTTTATTTAATCTTTGTACAAATATTTTTCCCCTTGAAGAAGCCACTACTTTTTGTTTTTATATTAATTTTTAGTCTTGCAAAAGCACAAACTGCTCGTAAATATTCTAACGAATTTATGAATATTGGTGTTGATGCACGTGCCTTTGGAATGTCAAATGCTATGGTAGCTCACACTGGCGATGTCAATTCTGGCTATTGGAACCCTGCGGGACTATTAAAAATTGAAGATCGAGAAGCTTCTCTCATGCATGCGAACTATTTTGCGAATATTGCGCAATATGATTATGCAGGTTTTGCTACAAAAATAGACGACAGAAGTGCTTGGGGCGCATCAATTATACGATTTGGTGTGGATGATATTTTAAATACTACAGAATTAATCGATCCGAGTGGAAACATCAATTACAATAGAATAAGCTTATTTTCTACGGCTGATTATGGCGTGACGTTTTCTTATGCAAGAAAATTGCCAATTCAAGGTTTTCAGTATGGTGTAAATGCCAAAGTAATTCGTCGGATTATTGGAAACTTTGCCAATTCTTGGGGTTTTGGATTTGATGTTGGATTGCAATTTGAGAAAAACGACTGGAAATTTGGTTTGATGCTTCGAGACATTACAACAACTTATAATATTTGGAATATTGATGAAGATGAGTTTGCAAAAATTAGAAATGCACAAACTTTAAATCCGCTTCAAAATCAAGATTTACCAGAAAATAGCGAAATTACTTTGCCAAAAGCACAATTGGGAATGGCTAAAAAATTTGAATTTCATAATGATATGAGCCTTTTGGCTTCGACCAATTTAAATATGCAGTTTCAACAAACCAACGATTTAATTTCCAATAGTATAGTAAGTATTGATCCCGCTTTGGGTTTCGAATTTGGATATAATAATTTAGTTTTTGCAAGAGCTGGTGCAGGAAATTTTCAAAGAATAACACAACTCGACGGAAGCAAAAATATTGGATTACAACCTAACATTGGACTCGGATTTCAGTACAAAGGCATTTCAATTGATTATGCTTTGACCGACTTGGGCGATCAGAGTGCTGCTTTGTATTCGAATGTATTTTCAGTAAAAGTTGATTTGAGTATTTTTAGATAAATTGGCTTTTATATTTTAAACCAAAGTTTGTAAATTTAAAAAAATGCAAAAAAAAATATTCTTACTTTTCAATTTTCTTTTTATAATTTCAAGCTATTCTCAAACATATCCCATTACAGAAAACACTAAAATAAGTGTTCTAACTGTGGGAACATCCAACGAATCACATTCGCTTTATGGTCATACTGCTTTAAGAATTTACGATTCTAAAACAAATATTGACATTGTTTATAACTACGGTATGTTTGATTTTAGTACCGAAAATTTTATGCTGAAATTTGTAAAAGGCGATTTGCAATATTATGCCGCAGCCTATGCATACCAAGATTTTGAGTACAACTATCACGAAGAAAATAGATCTATTTATGAGCAAGTTTTAAATATTTCATTATCAGAAAAACAACAATTATTTGATAAACTAAATACTTCATTGAATTCTAACGACAAATTTTATACTTATAAATTTATAGATAGAAATTGTACCACTAAAGTTATTGATATTCTAAATGAAGTTTTAGTCAATAGACCTATTGTTAAAAAGAATATTGACAATAAAACCTATCGTGATGTATTGTTTCCTTACGTTTCAGAGCAGTTTTATCAAAAGTTGGGTATCAGTATTATTTTTGGTCATAAAGTCGACAATCAGGCTACTGTTTTGTTTCTTCCATTGGATTTATTAGAAAATTTAAAAACTA
Organism: Flavobacterium sp.; assembly: GCF_031363805.1. GTDB lineage: Bacteria > Bacteroidota > Bacteroidia > Flavobacteriales > Flavobacteriaceae > Flavobacterium. Next base: position 1,988 of record NZ_JANLVD010000163.1, read on the forward strand.
CAACCTATAACAATCAACCTTTAGTTTCGGAAATCAAAACTCTTTTTGAAGCCAAAAAGTCTATTGTTGGTTTTTCTTTTTTGGATAGTATTTATTCATTAATTGCTTTTTTAATGTTGTTTGTAATTTTTAATAACAACCGAATGAATATTGTTTATTTGATGATTTTGGGAATTATTGGATGGTTATTTTCGGCTATTGGTTTGTATTCATTTCACAAAGAAGTTTTATGGAATTATAACATTTTGCTTTTTAATCCGCTGTTTTTATTACTTGTATTTTTTATAGTTAGAAATAATACGAAATGGATTAAAAATATTAGTATTCTTTGTTTGGTTTTTTTGGCAATTTATATTGTTTACATGACAAACAAAATACATTTTACGATAGTTCTTCCAATAATAATTACAAATGTAATTATACTTTTAAGATTAGTTTTAAGACATAAAAAACTATTGCCCTCTGTAAAATAAAATTGTACTCACTGTTTTTACAGTAATATTTAAATCCAGAAAAAGGCTTCTGTGTTTGATGTAATACAAGTCATATTGTAATTTTATCAAACTGTCCTGCAATGTTTCTCCATAAGTATAATTGACTTGTGCCCAACCAGTAAGTCCAGGTTTTACAATATGTCTGGTTTGATAAAATGGCATAATATCTGCAATTTCTTTCACAAAAACAGGTCTTTCTGGTCTTGGACCAATAATTGCCATATCCCCTTTTAATACATTTATAAATTGTGGTACTTCATCCAGACGAGATTTTCGTAAAAATCTTCCAAAAGGAGTTATTCTCACATCGTTGTTAGTAGCAAAAACGGCACCGTTTTCTTCCGCATTTACAATCATGGAACGCAATTTATAAATCTTGAAAACATTTCCGTTTTGACCAACTCTTTCTTGTGAGTAAAACATGGCACCTCGATTGCCAATACCATTTCCAATTAAAATTAATGGTGAAATTATAAATCCAAGAATGAGTCCAATTGTAGAAAAAACAATTTCTAAAAATCTAACAAATATTAAATATAACTTATTATAATTGCTTCTTGAAAATGGAAAATATCGGTAAAAATCTCTAGCCAAATATTGAACTGGTATTCGTTGCGTAATACTTTCGTAAACGTTTGTATATTCTCGAATGGGAATACCATTTTCAAGCATTTTCATGAGTTGATTGTACATTTCCACAGTAATACTTTCCGTTTTTTGTGTGGCAACTACTATTTCTGAAATACTATTTTCTTGAATAAATATATCAATTTTTTCTAATGAAATACTTTTTATAATGTCGTGTTCTTTTTTGTTTTTTCCTTCTAAAGAAACATCAATATAGGCTTCAATTTTATAATTTGGGTCTACACTTTGAAGTTCTTTTACCAGTTCAACCAACTGATCCTGATCGCAAACTAATATTACTTTTTTAAAAAATCTTGTAGAGGCAAAAAATTTCACATAGACCATTCGCCATCCTAAAAGTGATATTAAAATAGCCAGATAAAACAAAATTATCTGCAATCTATTTTCTGGTAAAGAAGGTGTAATTATTGGAGTTAACAAGTAGACCAATACCGTAACAGAACTCGTTAATACAATACTTTTTAAAATTTGAAATTGATTGCTGGCCAATTGCAAATTATACATTTCGAATACTGTTCCAAAAAAAAGCAAATAAAGTGATAAAATAATGGTCCAATAAAAGTTTGATTCTGTAATTTGAAAATAATTAAATTCAAAAATTATACCTAATAAATATAGTACGCCCAAAACAGAAACTACATCAAAAAGTCGAAGCAAAATTTTGCGCTCAGAGATTTCGAAATGGATTTTTGATTTAAAGAACATTAATGGTAGGTTTTTAAGCAAATATCTTAAAATATTTGCTAAATGTCTAAATTGTCGGTTTCTATTTTTGGTTTTTCAATTGCATAAATATGTAGCAAAGATAAAGCATATATAAAAGCTGGTGCCGCAAGTCGCATGGCAGCATGATTGATTGTTAATAGCCAGAAGATAAAAAAAGGAATTAAATATACGTTTTTTCTGTTGTAACCAAAAGTTATTAATGGTGTAACTACTAATATTATCAATCCTATGATACCAAATATTCCATGTTCGGCAAGCATTCTTGTTATTTCATTATGAGAGGCAGTTTTTGACACATCACCTGTTCCTGATCTAATTTCTGTTCCTAGACCTACTCCTACTCCCAAAATAGGATTATCTGTGAACATTTTAATTTCGCTTTCAATTATAGTTTCTCTACCCGAAAGCATACTTTCTTTTACTCTACCTTTTGCGTCTTGATTTGCATATCTTTTTTCAATTAAACCACTTGTTTGACTTGAACTGTAAATACCAATAAACAAAAGTAATAACATTGAAAAACCCAAAATTAAAAATAATTTTATTTTACCAGATTGTTTCATAACCATAAATAAAATAAATAGTAATCCTGTAATCATAAAAAAAGAACAAATTATTCCACCTCTAGAAAATGTGACAATTCCACGAAAAGTAATTATAATAAATAATAAAATATTTAGAATTAAAATCCAAGTTTGCTTAGAATAAAATAATACTCTGGTAAAAACCAAGAAAATCCCAAGTCCAACTATTGTTGAAACTTGATTAGGTCCATATCCTCCTGAAGTTTCAAAATTTGATTGTGTACTGGTAATTACCGCTTTTATACTTGGCGCATATAAAAACATATAAGTAACCGTTGTAATTATTGGAAATAGCGCACATAATATTACATTGTCTAATTCTTTCAATGTAAGTTGCCTTTTGTAGCAATAAAGTGAAGAAATAGCCAAACATATAGGTCCAGATATATTAAATGCAATTGCTTTTCTTATATCTGTATATAAATTAAATGTCATCAATGCATATATTACACCAGGAATAAGAACAAGTAGGAAAATCCAGTAAGGCAAAGATTTTTTGCTAAATCCTGAAAAAAATAATCCTAGCAACATATAAATTATGACAGAATATTTTCCAATTTCATATAAAATAAATCCGCCTGTCATTCTTAAAACTACTTCACTTCCAACAATATAGGCTGCAATGTATAAAACTTGATTTTGTTTGTTTTGAGTAACAAATACTACATAAATACCAAAAAAATTTATTAAAAGACCATAAATTAAAGTAAAACTATCAAAAACATAAAGTAAAATACCAAACAATATGTGTAGTAAAACAATAGAAGTGTAAGCTATTTTTTTAGATTTCATTTATTGGTTGTAAACATGGATTAAGTCATTGATTGTTTTTTCTTGACTAAAATTATTTAGAATATGCTCATTTAAATTTATAGATATTGATTTTCTTAAATTCATATTAGAAACCAAATTTTTTAGATTTAATGATAAATCTTTAACATTTTCATTTTCAAACAATAAGCCAGTTTGTTTGTTAATTATTATATCTCCACAAAAACCAACATTTGAACATATTACTGGAAGATTTGCCAAACCATATTCTAGCAAAGTTACAGGAAATCCTTCGTTTGTTGAACATAAAACACCAATTGTAGCTTGAGATAAAATATGTTTTATGTCGGATTTTATGTCGTATAAATACACAAAATCATTCAAATTAAATTCGTCAACAAAATTGGAAATTTGTTTTGAATAATCATTATTAAAAATTTTGCCTACAAAATGTAGCGACCAATTCTCATCTTTTAAATTTAAAGACTGAAATGCTTTGAGTAATAAAATATGATTTTTAGGATTTTTTAAATTTGCAAGGCTAATAATTCTCTTATTATCTTGTCCAAATAATTTAGTTTCTGAAACAATATTTTCATCAAAACTAGCAAAATTTGACAATAGAATTATTTTTTTGAAACCAACATTAATAAACCAATCTTTAACTTGATGGTTTACCACCACAATTTTATTAAAAAAAAGCAAGCAAAAAATTAAAGGGATATTTTTAAATTTTGATTGCAAAGCACGATTTCCATAATGTTCGTGATAAATTATTTTGATTTTAAAATGTACCATTTTGAGTAGGAAAACTGTAAAAAAGGAAGTTCCATGAGCATGAAGAACTTCGATTTTATTTTGAATGATTGTTTCTTTTAAAACTTTTATTGACTTTAAATCGATAGTTTTTCTTTTATTCAAATAAAAATAAGGAACATTTTTATGCAATTGACTTTTTAATACGCCTTCATTTCTAGTTACTACAATGCCACTAAATTCAATTTTTTCATACAAAGCATTGGCAAAATTAACTGCCATTCTTTCTGCTCCGCCAGCATCCAAGGAATCTATAATTTGTAAAACCCTCATGCTTGCAAAAGTAGTTTTATTTCTTGCTCAAAATAGTCTAATGTATATTTTCTTGACCAATTAATCGCTTTTTCGCTCATTACATTATATCTATGATTATCTTGAATAAGTATTTGAATATTTTGTAGATCGTTTTGTAAATTGAGATTCAAAATTAAGCCCCTGTTTCCATTATCTAACATATTAGAAACACAAGAAATATGAGTTGCTATTGGTACACAACCCCAAAACATACCTTCGGCTATTACTTTTGGCCAACCTTCACTTTCAGATGGCAAAACGACGAAATGACTTTCCTGATAGGCTTTTTTTATAGTTTCCATATCTTGATTTCCTTTGATGAATACTTTTTCAGATAATTTATTATCCGTTATATAATCTTCTAAAACATTTCTTTGATTGCCTTCGCCAAAAAATAATAGCTCAACTTTGAAACCGTTTTCAAGAAGTTTTTCAATTAATTGAATGGCATACAAAGGTCTTTTTCCTGATGATAATGTGCCCACAAAAATAATTTTAATACCGTTTGAAAAGTTTCTTGGTTTGATGTCTGTTTTATCAAATTCAAAATAAGAAGCTGTAAAAAAAGATTTTAGATTTTTAGATTGATTTTCCCATTGACCATAAATTAAAACTTTCATGTTTCTTGTTAAGAAAGTATTGCTTAAAATCCATTTTTGCAATTTATAACTCCATGGATTTTTAGCTTTTGGATCCCAATTTCCAGCATATTTTGCAGTTTTTATTTTGCTTGGGAAAAATATCTGTGCAATTAATGCCAACAAACCAATGTTTCCAGGGCAACGTAAATGAATATGATCTGCCCAAATCATGGCTCTGAAAATTATAATCACATTATAAATTATCTGAAAAAAAGATTTAAAAATGGATACCAAAGATGTAACATTAAAATCTGATAATAAAAATATTTTTGAAATATTGAAAGGGATTTTTGAGATTAAAAGTCCATTTTCCTGTCTCCATTCAGGGCAACAAAAAGCAAATTCATTAGCATATTTTGACCAAATTTCCATTTCTTTAACATACGGACTGTAAGCAAACCAAGAATTGTCTTTATTTATTATCGGTGCATTTGAAACTACAAGTAACTTCATTATATATAACCTTTAGATCCATTTTTGGAAATTACAATTGCTGGAACGCCAGAGACTACAGAATTGTCTTCGACATGTGTAGTTACCAATGAACATGAACCAATTAAAACATTGTTGCCAATTATAATTTTTCCTGCAACTACAGAATTTACGCCTATATAAACATCGTTACCAATAATTGGAACACCTCGGTTATTGTCTGTCCCTGAAATACCAATGGTAACACCTTGAGAAATATTACAATTGTTACCAATTTCAGTATTTGCATTTAAAATAATACCCCCAAAATGTCCAATATAAAACGAATGTCCAATTTTTGCAGAGGCAGGAATAGAAATTCCTGTAATAATTTCGATGTTTTTTTGCCAAAATAATAGTGGAATTTTAAAAATAAAATTTAGTGGGAATATTTTAATTTTTGAATGAAAAAAATGTGCTATTCGATACTGAAATATAGCCCAAAAACCTTGTGTAAAAAAAACGATGCTGAAAAAATTTCCTCCGTATTTTTTGTACTTCTTATAATCCAATACTATTAAAGCCACTATTGTCATTAACTTATTTTATAATTGATTCGTAAAAAGAAATATTTTGATTGTAAATGATTTTTGGCTCAAATTTATTTATAACTTTCTTCCTTGCAAGTTTTCCAATACTTTCAAAATTCTTGCGCATTTTGAAGACTTTAATTACTGTATCCGCAATGTTATCGCTACTTTTAGTGTCACACAGCCAACCATTTATTTCATCATCAATTGTTTCTGGACCAGGTCCAAATTTCGTAAAAATAACTGGTTTTTGCATACTCATGGCTTCTGGAGCAACCAAGCCTTGAACTTCTACATGTGAAGGAAATATGCATATTTCCCCTTTTGCGTATACATTTGGCAATTCCTCGTAAATTACTGGCTTTAGAAATGTTACATGTTTTAAAATGGATTCTGATAATTGATCTAAAAGCCAATCCTTATAAAGCCTACCATCTGGAAAAAACCAATCTCGCCCGTATGCATACAAATGAAATTCGGGAAACTCTTCAATTATTTTTGGTATTGCCAAACAAAGTTGTCTTATTCCTTTTTTCTCACAGATAGTTCCTGCAAAAACTGCCGATCCAAAAATGATTTTAGATTTATCTTGAGGAGAAAATAAATCAATCAAAATTGGATTGTTAATTACTGTTTGAGGTTTTTTTTCGAAGTTTATATGCTTTAAAGTTTGTGTTTTTACAAATTCGGATGTGGCTATAACCGCGTCACATTTTTTGAAGGATTTTTTTTCTTGAAAAAATTTCCAAAAATTAATTTTTTTTCCTTCAAATTCTGCAAAAAAAGAATGTCCACCGTGCATTCTAATTATTTTTCTAATTCCAATTGGTGTTTTTATAAAAGCAAAACCTGCTTCTTGTGCTTCAATAACATCGATTGGTTTATTTTTATGGATAATTGAAATTTTTTTTGACAATTTTTTTGAATTAAAAAACCACTTTAATCCTTTAATTTTTGATTGTTGAAAATAAAAAATTTCAACACCATTTTTTTTTTCTATGATGTCTTTCTTAGAATTTACAGTCCCTACAATTGAGACACTGTGCCCATTTTCTATCAAAATTTTTGAATATGAAACCAAAAAAGTACCAATACCACCATAAGATATGTCTGGTAGTGGAAATTCATTTGCTATAAAACAGATATGCATTTGTTTGTAATTTTAAATGTTTTTTAAAATACTACTTGAAGCATTTTGATAGTCGCCCAATACAATTTTCTTCCAACTATCCATATGTTCATTATGGTTTAAAGATAATGCTTTTTCGATTTTATCTATTATTTCTCGTTTATTATCCAACCAAATAACAGCTTTTTTGTTTGGCATACTCCTAAAATGTTGAAATTGGTAAATGGTTTCTGTAGACCATCTTACGTCTAATTTTTCTTCTTGGTCATAATGTATAAAAATACAGGGTTTATCATACATTGCAAAATCAAAAGCCATAGTAGATCCCACATTAATTACAACATCGGAGTAGAAAGCAGTACTGGCTAATAATTTTACATCTTCAAAAGTAGGATAAATGGTAGTCCAATTTTTAGCATCATTAAAATACCACAATGGTGTTGCTTCTTTAATTAATCCTGCATATTTGTGTATAACTTTATCAAATCTTCCTGACAAATCTACTGGACATCTTCTAAATAAAATTTGGTATTTATTTTCAAATCCTGAATTTGCAATTTCTTTTGCAACATCTTCTAAGTATTTTGGGTCGTCTGGAGATGATTTCTCATCGTTGCCAGAAAAACAGATTACTTTTTTATTGAAATCTAGATTGTAATTTTTATAAAATATTTCTTTATCAATTATATTATCTTTATTTTCATAAAATTCGAATTGTGGCGTTCCTGTTACAATAACCTTATCCTGTGAAATTTCGGGATAATACAACTTCATTTCTTTTTTCATAAAATCCGACCAAACCAAATATTGATCAGCTCTAAGCGCCAATCTTGCTTTTGGCAAATTATCCCACGAATAAATAACGGTTGAAGTTGGAATTGCTAAATCTGCTGCGGCAGCAAAAATAGTAGCCATTTTTAAACCTCTTTGGTGGGAACAAAAAATGCCTAAGGGATTTTCTTTTTCTAAAATTGACTTAATTTCTTTATAAAATATATTTTTACGAATGGCTTTCTGGTAGCGAATTTCTAACTTTAAAATATTAGAATATTTTTTGTAAAATATTGAAATGGCTTCAATAGTTTTATAAAAAATCTTTTTCGAAAATGTTTTTTGATTCCAATTCCAGTTGGTTAAAAGTGACTTATTTTTAGTGATTTCTGAATTGTATTTTAATCTTGCCAAACAAATTAATTCTCTTAAAAATTTTTCTTTGATTGATTCTTTATATTCTGGTATCGTAATTTCATTTAAAATAGTAGTGTTTTTTTTAATTTCAGTAATTGATTGAGAATCAAAATTATGAAACAATATTAAATCGAATTTAGTATTCTTAAAAACCCTAGAATATAAATAATTTCTAATGCCAACACCATCTGGAAAAATTAAAAGTAGTTTATTATTTTTCATTGTATGTCTCTAAATTGTTTTTGGTGATTGAGATTCCAAATATCAAGATTTCTTAAAGATTGAAGAAATAATTCTGAGCTATTTCCATTTATAAAATCATTTTTCAAAGGTTGCATTTTATAATTATCAATATTTGACAATGCATTTGCAATTTCTTTTATTGAATAATCTACATTAATAATATCTGAATTTGAAGTTCTATTTTGTTGTCTTGTACCAATATTAATTACTGGAATACCAAAATATGGCGCTTCATGAATACCTGCACTACTGTTTCCAATAAGAAATTGGGCGTTTTTCAATAAGGTTAAAAAATATTCAAAACGTAGCGATGGAATTATTCTAAAACGGCTATCATTTTTTAATTTTTGATACGCTTCCAAAACAGTTTTACTTCCCAAATCGTTATTTGGAAAAATTACGACATAATTGTGATGGTCATTTAGCAAGCTTTGAACGAAATTTTCTGCATGCTCCTGCATTAATTTTGATTCTGTAGTTACTGGATGAAACATAACAATTGCGAAGGTTTCAAATTCAATTTGATAATATTTTTTTGCAGTTGCTACATCTGGCAAGTTAGTGGAAAACATAATATCCAAATCAGGGGAACCAATAACAAAGATGGATTCTGAAATTTCTCCCATTTGGATTAATCTTGATTTTGCTAACTGGTTCGAAACAAAGTGAATATGACTCATTTTGCTTGTAGCATGTCTTATTAATTCATCTATGGTTCCAGAAATTTCTCCACCTTCAATGTGAGAAACCAAAATATTGTTTAAAGACCCAACTATTGCACCTGCCAAAGCTTCTACCCTATCGCCATGAATTACAATTAGGTCAGGATTTATTTCTTTAACATAGGAAGACAATCCTGCAATAGTTTTTGCAAGTGTCAAATCCATAGTGGTTTCGTGAGTATGATTTTCGAAAGTATGGACGTTTGAAAATTTGCACCTTTCTATTTCCAAAAGTGTATAACCATATTCATGCTGTAAATGCATTCCAGTAACAAACACAAAAACTTCAAAATCTTGGTGTTTTTCAAGAATTTGAATGAGTGATTTTATTTTACCAAAATCGGCTCGAGTGCCTGTTAGGAATAAGATTTTTTTCATTTAGTGTTTTTTTGCCCCAGATGGAAATGGAAAGCCTTTTGAAATTGAAAACTAATTTTTGTTTTTGCAAAAAAGCGACTGAAGGAAGCTCTTTTTGGAAATTACAAAAATAGTTTGAAATGAAAAAGCTTGCAATGCACAGCTGGAATTGGCTCAAATAAATATTTTAAATTATATCTTGTAATGTTAATTGTTCGTCGTTTTGAATATCACGAGTTGCTGTTTTTCCTAGAATATCTTTGAAATGTTCAGCCAGAATTTTTCCTGTTCCTGAGCGTTTTACCCAAATATTTTCTTTGGTAAATGTTTCTCCTTTTTTTATGTTTGAAATACTACAAGCGGTAGAGAATGCAAAATGGAAGGTGACTTGTTCTTCGTTAGCAGATTTTTGAGTTCCACAAAGCATTTGAGCTATTTCGGGGCTATTGATAATGAGTTTCTTACACTCATTTTTATCCATACCAGAAAACATATCCGAACCTCTGCGGTTGATATAATCCATATAATGCGATAGATATTGATGCAACATCAACACTAAAATAATTGCAATTCCTCCAAGGAAATCAAGCTTTATAAGTCTATTATTATAATTAACCATTTCAATTATTAAAAAGGAATCTGTTAATACCTATTGTTGTTTGACCTTTTTCGATACAATCAAATCCGTAATCTTCAAGAATCTTATTGATATGTTCACGACAATTAAATTCATCGTGAATTTCAATAGCTATCAATTTTGTTATTTTTAAAAATTCTAAATTTGCATTTTGAGATGTAAAAACTTCTTTTTCAGAACCCTCTATATCAATTTTTAATATATCAATAATATCGAAATTATTATCTATTATTAATTGATTGATTGTATAGGCTTGAATTATACCTACTGTTTCTTCTGTTTCTATGACTCTAAAAGCCCAATCTGATTTATCTCGAAAATCATTTACAATTTTAAGCTTTTTATTTGAGTTCCAAACTCCGCCTTCAATTGGTTTGGATATGTTGAAATTATTATTGTTTAAATTATGTTCTAACATCATGAAATTTTCATTTTCTGGTTCAATAGATATAACATTTGCATAGTTAAAATGCTCTAAAAAATATATAGATGTTAAACCAATATTGCTACCTGCATCAATAATATTTAATTTATAATCAATACTATTTTTAAAATTTTTATTGTAAAGCTTTACAACAGGCAAATATTCATCCCAAATGAATACTTGACTAAAAACTAAAATGTCACTTGATGGGATTTTCCTTAATTTTATTTTAGAATTAGTATTGTTTTTAATTTGTATAATAAACGCATTGTCTAATTCTTTTATAAGAAATGCATTAGGAATAATTAAACTACAATAAAATGAATAAAAATTTTTCTCGTTTTGTGATGTTTTAATTTTAAATATAGTTTTGAATAAATAAGTTAATACTCTAAACCTGTTTTTAAAGTTTATTCTATTAAGGTTTAAAATTTTATTTGTAGATGTCATTTTTTCGATGCTTTGTTAATTTCAAATTTAATATTTAAAAGTAAAAAATCATATCTAAGGTTTTTTAAATAATTAATATTATTTGTTATTAATATTTTTAAAAAAAATGAACATATTAAAGATGTTACACTTTGAGGTTTCATATCATACATGAGGTTTTTTGCTATGCTCTCATTTTTAATCCTCCTCAAACTTGATTTTTCATCTCTTTTAATAAAATAAAAAAAAGTTTCATTCATATCTATAATCTCATATCCGTTATCATATACTCTTTGAGACCATTCCTTATCTTCACTAAAAACCAACTCTTCATTGAATTTATAATCTAACCAAATTTCTTTATTTACAATGGCGCAACCAGTCATCAAGCCATATTTTAATGGTTCTTTAATAACAAAATTATTTTGGACAGCTCTATTGTAATTCTCAATACTATTAATAAATCTGACTCCTGCAATTTTATTAGAATTTTTTAAAACAGAAATTGTGTTTTTAAAGAAACTATTACCCACAGGTATTGAGTGAGAGCTCAGAAGCAAAACATATTTTGAGGATGACATTTCAATACCTAAATTTGTTGCGCGACCATAACTGAAATTATCTATATTGAATATTTTACAATTGAATTTTTTAGCTATATCAATACTATTATCTATGGAATTATTATCGATAATTATGATTTCATTGTAATCATTTGAATATACGCTTGTTAAGATTGACAGTATTTTTTCAAGTGCTACTCCTTCGTTTCTATTTCTAATAACTATTGAAATCATAATAATGCAAATTTAATAATATGTGTGTAACACTTCGATTAAGTTTATTTATTAATGGCAGATTTGATATATTTCCTTTTGTAAGTTTACGATTTATGGCTTCTGTTGTAGATTTTTATTAGATAAACTATTTTATTTTTCATTATCCATACAAATAGTTCATAAAAATTTAATTAATACTTTAAAAAAATTAAAAATAATAAATCATTTAAAATCTTCAAAAGTCAATTGTTCATCATTTTGAATATCACGAGTTGCTGTTTTTCCAAGAATATCTTTGAAATATTCCGCGAGAATTTTTCCTGTTCCTGGCCGTTTTACCCAAATATTCTCTTTCGTAAATAGTTCTCCTTCTCTGATATTTGCAATAGTACAAACCGTTGCAAAAGCAAAATCGATGGTTACTTGCTCTTCATCGGCTGGTTTTTTGATTCCGCCACGCATTTGCCAAATTTCATTGGTTGAAATTACGAGTTCTTTGGTCGCGTTTTCGTCCATGCTGCAGACAATATCTGGCCCTTGACGGTGCATTGTGTCGGTAAAGTGTCGCTCAAGAATACTTGCGCCCAAAGCAACTGCTCCCAAACAAGCGTTGTTATTTAATGTGTGGTCAGAAAGTCCGAAAACTTTATTTGGAAATGCATTGTGTAAATCGGTCATCGCTCCAAAACGAACCAAATGAATGGGTGTTGGATATAAATTGGTGGTATGCAAAAGTGCTACTGGAATTTTATGCTTGTCAAATATTTCGACCGCTTTTCGAACAGATTCTACAGTGTTCATTCCTGTACTCAAAATGATAGGTTTGCCAAAAGTAGCAATATGTTCCAAAAGCGGATAATTATTGCATTCGCCAGAGCCTATTTTGTAAGCTGGAATATCAAATTTTTTCAAACGTTCCGCTGCAGCACGAGAAAATGGGGTTGATATAAAAATAATGCCTTGGCTCTCTACGTAGTTTTTGAGTTCCAATTCATCAGCTTCATTAAGTGCGCAGCGTTCCATAATTTCATAAATAGAAACGGTTGCGTTGCCAGGAATTACTTTTTTGGCTTCTTTATTCATTTCGTCAGCAACAATATGGGTTTGGTGCTTGACAACCTCTGCTCCTGCTCGCTTGGCTGCATCGACCATTTGCTTGGCAACTTGCAGAGAACCTTCGTGATTGATGCCAATTTCGGCAATGACTAATGGCGGAAAATCTTGACCTATTTTGCGACCTGCGATTTCTATAAATGGATTCATTTTTGTTCAAATTTGTTAAGCAAATATTTTGCATATTCAAAATCTTCATTTGTGTCAATATCCACATTGGCAAAAATATGATTTACTTCCAATGGAAATGCATTTTCTGAGATAATTACATCATCTAAAATTAATTTTGCTTTGGTAATATATAATAATCCGTTTTCAAAAAATAAAGGTTCTAAATCTTGGCTTCGTTGACCTATTTCATAATTGAATGGTTTAAATTTATTGTCCAAAATTTTTCCGAGTTTTTGAAAATTTCTAGACACTGTAAATAAACTATCATAATTTTCTTGGTTGAAAATCTCAAAAGCTTCATTTAATAAATTTTCTGGACGTAACGGATTTGTTGGTTGCAACAGAATAACATTATCCACTTGTTCCATATCCTCCAAAACGTGTTTTAGCGCAGAAACAGTTGGTTCGAAATCGCCTGAAATGTTTTCAGGACGATCAATAACTTTTGCTCCATATTGAATTGCTATTTTTTTGATTTCTTTACTATCTGTTGAGACATAAACTTCACTAATAAAATTATGCTGCTTTGCAAATATGATACTGTGAGCCAATAAAGGAATATTGCCTAAATGCATAATATTTTTGTTTGGCAAACGCTTTGAGCCGGCGCGAGCTGGAATTATAGCTATTGTTTTCAAAATTAAATTAATTCAGATTAATAGTTTTTGGATTTTGTTTTAAATGAAAAACACGCAACCAAATTTCGAATACTAAAATACTGTATAAAACTTTACCAATAGCAAATGTTGGTTTTATTCGATAATTAATTATCAATTCTAAAACATATTTTTTATTTATTAAATCTAAATCTTCTGAAATATTTTCACTGACTAATTTTATCAATAAATCATTCCATGTTGTTTTCAGATAATCATAATATGGAATAGAAAAACCCTTTTTAGGAGATTCGAAAAACGGCTTTGGCAAATATTCTGATCCAATACTTTTTAAAATTTGTTTATCGATTCCGTTTGGCATTAATTGATTTATTGATAATTGCGATGTAAAATCAATAATGCGATGGTCTAAAAAAGGCGCTCGAGATTCTACTGAATAAAACATATTAGCAGAATCCATTTTATGTAAAAAATCATTGACTAGCTTATTTTTAACTCCAACATAAAGAAATTTATCGGCATCTTGTGTTGTGAAATAATTTGATTCATTAAAATATTTAGAGTTTTTATTTTCAAATAATTGATTTGATTTTAATAAAATTTTTGCTTCATTTAGATTTAAAATCGAATTTTCAAAATAGGTTTCTAAACCTGCATATTTAAGGATTCTTTTATCATTTAATTTTTTTGACAAAAACGAATTGCTGCTTTTTAAAATGTTTCCAACAATGAATTTAGTAAAGAAATTTCCCGTAAATTTTGTTTCATTATACTTAACTGGCAATTTATAACCCCCGAAAATTTCGTCACCGCCATCGCCAGAAAGCATTACTTTGAAATCTTTTTGAGCCTCGTTGGCAATTGCCATTGTTGGAATCAATGAAGCATCCGCTAAAGGTTCTATTGTTTTTAGAATTTTAGGTAAATCGTTCACACAATTGTCATCAAGAATAACAATTGTGTGATTAATTTTAAGCTTTTTAGCAACATAAGATGCAGATTCGGCTTCGTCAAAATTTTTGTTTTCTGGAGTTGACATTGTTATTGCAGTTATGTCTGATTTATTTTTTGATGCAATCGAAGCAATGACTGATGAATCTACACCGCCACTCAAAAATAAACCGACAGGAACATCGGCAATTAATTGTTCGTGAACAGAATCTATTAATAATTGATGGATTTTTTCTTTGGATTCTTTGAATGTTGATTCTATTTTGTTAGAATAATCCAAGGTCCAATATTTTTTTTTATTAATATCGTTTGCATTTATTTTCATGAGATATCCTGGCTGTAATTTATGAATTCCATGATAAATACACGAATCAACATCAATACTTTGCTGTGATAAAAGTTCGAAAATGGCTTGTTTGCTAATTTCTAATTTATGGTTTGTAAGTTCTACAATTCCCGCTAGATTAGATGCAAAAGCAAAATACTTGTGTGGTTCATGAATGAAATAAAATGGTTTTTCTCCAAATCTATCTCTAGCAACAAATAATTCTTTGGTTTCATTATCCCAAATCGCAAAAGCAAACATTCCTCGCAATTTTTCGACGATTTCTTGTCCAAATTTTATAAATCCCTGTAATAAAACTTCGGTATCTGATGTGCTAATAAAATTAATTCCAAGATTTTGTAGTTCGCATTTTATTTCTTGAAAATTATAAATTTCACCATTAAAAACAATTGAATATCGTTTGTCAACAGAGTTCATTGGTTGGTTAGATCTTGTATTTAAATCTAAAATCGACAAACGATTGTGTCCCAAAATGCAATTAGAATAAACTTGAAAATTAGAATAATCTGGTCCACGATAATTCATCTCGAGCAAAGATTTTTCTATTTTAGAAGCATCAGAATTTGAAATTTCGACCCAATTTATTAAACCATTTATTGCGCACATAAATTTATAGGTTTAATCGTTTATGCCATTTATTAAAAATCGCTGCGAATTTTTTTGACCATTCTTCGTAATCTAAAATTTGATTTCCCGAATTGTTATTTTGCCAGTTATTTTCTATTTCTAAATAAGATTTTTGGTAACTATCCTTCCAGTTTTCTACTTGATTTGGATTTTTTATCAAAATACCATTTTCTGGTAGAAAAAAATCAGAAACGCCACCATTATCGGCAGCAATGCAAAAACAACCCGAACAAATTGCTTGAGACAAACTGAGTCCAAAGCCTTCTTTCCAGAGTGTTGGAAACAAATAAACATGGGTCAATTTGTAATATTCGTTAACCAAATCGGTTGAAATTTGCCCTAGAAAATGAACGTTTTCAATTTTTAAATTTCTATTGGCTCCAACAATTAACAATTCAACGTTTTTTGGTTTATTCGCCCAATCTTTCCAAGCATTTAGAACGATATCTAAACCTTTTTTTTCTCGATCATGCGAAAGCCATAAATAAACTATTTTATTTTCGAAATTATATTTTTTGAGAATAATTTCTTTATCGGATTTTGAAATTGGATGAAATTTATTTTTATCAATAGGATTATTTAAAACTGAAATTTCGGGTGTTAATTCTGAATATTTATTTTTATTAAATTGATAGGCTGATTTGGTCAAAAAAATCATTTCATCGATATTTTTGAGAAATTTTTTGTTTTCTAAATCTTCTAAAAAATAAGAATAGCCACAATTATAAAAAATAAGTGTAACATGATTTTTTAATTTTTTGATTTCAATCCAATCACTAATTGTGTTTTTAAGTTTTATATTATCAATAACACAAATTATTAAATGGTCATTTTCTTTGAATAAATCATTTAAGACATCGATATAATTTTTGAATCTAAAATCAGGAAAAAATTTATTTATTATTCTGTTTTTGAATTGTGAAACTTTAAAAAAATGCGTTTTTGAAACTAAACTTTCATTAGTTTTACCGCAAATAAAGTGATCAATATTATTAAAATCTGATTTTAAAAAATATTCAATTCGTTGCGTCCAAGAACCATTTTTAGCAAACGGAATTGGTTGTTCGGTAATGATTATTTTTGAAGTTTTCACTAAAAATTATTTTTAATATTCTGTAATTTCGGAGTTACTTAATCCTTTATATTTAAAAAAAATATCTCTAAAAGTTTTTTTTGCTAAAATACGGCTTATTAATCTTCCTATTTTCATTTGAATAAAATTAAATCGAATTGAGCTTTTTAAATCGTTGTAATCAATCGAGACATTAGGTTTTATTGTTTTTAGAAGCTCAAATTCTTCATACATCCATTTTTCAGTACGATTTCCCATATGATATGCCAAATTATTTTTGGTTGCTAGCCTCAAAAAACCAAGTTCCTCATTTGGTAAATCAATAAACTTTCCTTCGACTCCTTTTTGTATTTTTATAAAAGCTGGCTCCGCAGTTCCTTTATCGAAAACTTCTCTTCGTATTGTAGCCACAAAATGACCACAACCCATAACAGCTTCTTGATTATTGGATTTATTTTTTAGTATTAAATATTTTTCGAGATGTACTTTTTTATAAAACTTTATTTCGTTTCCTAAACTATCGTCAAGTCTTTGCAAACCCAATGGGTCAATAACACTGCCAAAAAAAAGTTTACCTCTAAATAATGCATAAATCCAATTGTTGGCAGTTCGATTGTTAAAAGCAATACTGGACGGCACTGGACTGACCATTCCTGCTTGAGGAAAATTTTTAAGAATGACTTCTACTTCAGATTGCCAATTCTGTTTGAACAAAACATCTGCATCAGTTATTGTTACAATTGGTTCCAAATTACCTTTTACAGCAGCCAAAATTGCATTTATTTTCCCCAAATTTTCTTTGGAATGAAAAACTTGATCTATGAATTTTGACTCTTCATATTTCGAATCTAAATAATTTTTAATTATATCATTAGAATTATTGTTATAAATTGTTATTCTGGTTTTTTCATGAATGGTTAACAAAATGGATTCTAGGCAAAGTCTAAAAACTTCAAAAGCTTGTTCAAAATAGCCTTCGAAATTTGGAATATATACTGGAATAACTATTCTATGATAATTTTCGACTACTAAATTATTGGCTGTTTTTTCAGGATTATTACCTATTCTCATAGTGAGTTATTAATTTATTGATACCAACTTCTAATGTTATAAGTTCTCTGCCCAAAATATTTTTCATTTTTGTGGTATCTGGACATCTACGAGTCATATCACCTTCTTCTAGTGGTGGCAAATGAATTATTTTGGATTTTGAATTGGTAATACTGATTATTTTTTCTGCAAGTGATAATATTGTCATTTCTTTATCGCTACCTACATTAAGCACGTCGTTCAAACAAACATCAATATTCATTGCTTTTACACAGGTATCAATATTATCGTCAACATAACAAAAAGAACGAGTTTGAAGTCCGTCACCATACAAATAAATTGGTTCGTTTTTTAAAGCTGCTTTTACAAATCTTGGCACTACAAAATCTTCACTTTGGTTTGGACCGTAAGTATTGAAAAATCTAAAAATGGTATAATTTAATCCATATTCTTGAAAATAGGATTTGAAAAATGCTTCACCTACATTTTTAACAATTGCATACGGAAGCCTTGAATTTAAAGGTGTTGTATTTTCATTTTGAGGAATTTCGAATGGTTCGCCATACACCTCGGAAGAACTTGAAAAGAAAACTCTTTTTATTCCTGAATTTTTGGATAATGATAGTATATTTTTTATGCCTTCAATATCATTCAAAACCATCATTGGATTTTCTAGAGTGCGCTTAACTCCAACAACCGCAGCATAATGGAAAACATAATCAAAATTATATCTGCCAAAAATAGGAACAATATCATTATAGTTATTGGCATCTGCTTTGATAAATTTGACATTTTCTTTTTGAGGTATTTTCGAAATACTTCCAGTTGAAAGATTATCGACAATAACAATAAAATTATTTGAATTTTCAGATAATTTATTGGCCAAAGCACTTGCTACATTTCCTGCACCTCCTGTGATTAATATGGTTGAGATCATTTAGGTTATTTTTTTATAAATAGGAAAATCATCATTTTAATGTTGTTAGGTTTGATTATCCATTTTGAATCAATTAAAAATAAATTTTTTAGTGTTTTAAAAAATCCATTTTTGAAAGTTCGAATTTGCATTTTACATAAGTTATTTAAAAGTAATTGAAATTGTTTTTTATCAATAATTTTTAATTCCAACTGATTTTCCAAAACAGATTTCAAATATAATGGTAATTGCAAGTATTTGGTCTTTTGGTTCGAAATATTATTGTTATGAACTCGATATTGTACTAAAGGCTTATCAATGTAATAAAATTTAGTACAAAACGAAGTTCTTGTCCAATATTCAACATCTTCGCCAGCTGGCAGCATTTTTTCATTAAAAAAACCTACTTTTTCTATCACTTCTTTTCTTACTAATGGTGTTGATGACATAATAGTCCAATTTCCCATCATCCGCAACGAAACATTTCCATGTTTGACATCTGGCGTTCCTGGTCTACCTATTATTTCATTTTTTGCAACACCCTTTTCATCAATAATTTCGCAACAGGAATGCACTAATCCGAAGTCTAGATTTTGTTCTAAAATGGCAATTTGTTTTTCAAGTTTTGATGGCAACCACAGGTCATCATCATCAACAAAAGCAATATATTTACCTTTAGCTTCTTTAATACCAATATTTCTTGGTTTTGCTGGACCTCCTGAATTTTCAATTTTAATGTAATAAACTTTTTTATAGTTATTACATAGTATTAAATTCTCATCACTTGGCGAACCATCATCAATTACAATGATTTCAAAATCCTGAAAATTCTGATTTATAATACTATCTAGAGTTAGTTTTAAATAGTTAACCCTTTTATAAGTTGGAATGATGACACTTACTAATGGATTCGACATATTCTCTTGATTTTGTTAACAATACGCTTTAGAATCCCCAAAAGTGTTTCTCTTTTGACTTGATTGAGTTGGCTTTGAAGTAGTAGCATATTTTTGTAATCTTCATAAAAAACACCATAGTATTGCTGAAACATATTTTGATTTTCTAACAATTGTTTTTCGTTATTCGAGGAATTGTTGCTCACTCCATTCAAATCAAAAATAGATAATGGATAATTTATATGTTTAAAAAAAATTTGATTGCTTAAAAAACATTTAATGTAAAATGCTCTGTCGGATACTATTTTATATTGTTCATCGTATAAACCCATCGCATCAAATACTGTTTTTTTAAAAAGTGTACTTTGGTGTGGCAATGAAGAGCGAACAAAAAACAAAGGTGTTAAATTATCTGGGTAGGTTTTACCACCTTCTAAAAATTTGTAGTCCCCATAAATAATATCTCCTGTAAAGTCTTTGTGATTAATAAAATCTGATAGTGCCATTGTTCCATTAAGAAGGTCTCCGCTGTTTAAAAATAACAAATAATCTCCTTTTGCAATTTCAATACCCTTGTTCATAGCATTGTAGATACCTGTGTCTTCTTCGCTTATCCAAAAATTTATTTTGGATTTGTTTTTTTGGATAACTTCTTTGCTACCATCGTTTGAATTTCCATCGATAACCAAATACTCATAATTCTTAAAGAATTGATTGGTAACCGAGTCAATGGTTTTTTGTAAACCTATAGCATCGTTGTAATTAACTGTTATTATGGATACAAATGGATTCATTACCTTGTTAGATACCAATGAAATAATTTATTAATTCCTTTTTCGACAGAAACTTTATGTTTCCATCCCAATGCGTTGATTTTGGTAACATCTGTTAATTTCCTCATTGTTCCATCGGGTCTATTTTTATTAAAAATCAAATTGCCTTGAAATTCCACAGTTTTTTTTATTTCATTTGCTAATTCACCAATACTCAGATCGATACCCGTACCAATATTTATATGGGTATTGCGTATTTCGTTTATATCAGTAAAACAATCGGAAAAATTACGGTTTTCCATTATAAAAATACAAGCATCAGCCATATCTTCCGACCAAAGAAACTCACGTTTAGGCTGACCAGATCCCCAAATTTCTACGCTCACTTGATTATTATTTTTTGAAATGCCAAAATTTGCCAAACAATTCAAAATTTCCAATTCGGAGGCATTCCCATTGATTTGCTGGATTGGTAAAAGATTAATATCTTTTCTAATGGCTTCCCAATCATTATTTTCTAGTGCTTTCCCTAAATAAAGTTTTCGAATCAAAGCTGGTAATACATGTGACTTTTCTAAATCGAAGTTGTCGTTTGGTCCATATAAATTGGTTGGCATAACAGATATAAAATTAGTACCATATTGCAAATTATAACTCTCACACATTTTGATGCCTGCAATTTTTGCAATAGCATAGGGTTCATTAGTATATTCTAAAGTATTGGTTAATAAATAATCCTCTTTAAGAGGTTGTGGTGCATTTTTAGGATAAATGCAAGTGCTGCCCAAAAACAATAATTTTTTTACTCCACTAACATAACTTTGATGGATTACATTGTTTTGAATCATCAAATTTTCGTATATAAAATCTGCTCTGTATTTATTATTAGCAACTATTCCTCCTACTTTGGCTGCAGCTAAAAAAACATAGTCTGGTTTTTGAGCTTCAAAAAAATCAGCTACAGCTTTTGTATCCAACAAATTTAATTCTTGGTGTGTTTTACATATTAAATTAATGTATCCTTTACTTTGCAAATTTTTTACAATAGCGCTTCCTACAAGTCCTCGATGTCCAGCAATATATATTTTAGCATGTTTTTCCATACAATTATTCGAAATAAATATTAGTATTAAATCCGCCTTCTTTGAGATAGCATTCTTTCTGCATTAGCTTCAAGTCACTTACCATCATTTCTTTTACCAAATCATTCAGTGTGTATTCTGGAACCCAGCCCAGTTTATTTTTAGCTTTACTGGCATCTCCAATAAGAAGATCGACTTCTGTTGGTCTAAAATATTTAGAATCTATGACTACAACTTCTTTGCCAATTTCTATTTGATAACTTGGATTTTCGCAAGATTTGACATAAGCTTTCTCGTTGATTCCAGTTCCTTTGAATTCGAGCGCAATTCCTGCTTCCTGGAATGCCATTTTTATAAATTCTCTTACAGATGTTGTTTTGCCAGTGGCAATAACCCAGTCTTCAGGCTCGTCTGCTTGCAAAATCATCCACATCATTCGTACATAATCTTTAGCATGCCCCCAATCGCGTTGTGCATCTAGATTGCCAATGTACAATTTGTCCTGCATTCCAATTGCTATTCTAGAGGTGGCACGAGTAATTTTTCTGGTAACAAAAGTTTCTCCACGAATTGGTGATTCGTGATTGAATAATATACCGTTGCAAGCAAATATATTGTAAGCTTCTCTGTAATTAACAGTCATCCAATAAGCGTACATTTTAGCCACGGCATATGGGCTTCTTGGATAAAACGGTGTAGTTTCTGTTTGAGGAACTTCTTGCACTTTCCCGTAAAGTTCGGAGGTTGATGCTTGATAAACTTTGGTTTTGCTTTCTAATCCTAAAAACCGAACGGCTTCCAAAACTCGTAATGCTCCAATTCCATCAGCATTTGCAGTATATTCTGGAATTTCGAACGATACATGTACATGACTCATTGCTGCAAGATTATAAATCTCGTCTGGCTGGATTTCATTTATTAATCGGATGAGATTGCTACTATCTGTCATATCGCCATAATGAAGAAAAAATTTTCTGTTTTCAGCATGTGGATCTTGGTATAGGTGGTCTATTCTGTCTGTATTAAACAATGAAGTACGTCTTTTTAGACCGTGCACGATATAGCCTTTTTTTAAAAGAAATTCGCTTAAATAGGCTCCGTCTTGCCCCGTTACTCCTGTTATAAATGCTGTTTTCATTGTGTTCTGATTATTTATAAATCAATTAATAAGTATTTTCCAGAGTTGAAAAATGAATTTTTTTTATTTTTTTTCCAACCACAAACTGCCCCCAAAATCTTTTTTTGCTAAAGGCATATTTTGAAATATGTCTGGATGGTGTATATGTAAATAATGAGAAAACAAGCAGATTTCATAATTTTTGTTGTTCATTAAAAATGCTCGAATTAAGTAATTTTCATTCCAGTTTCTTCCTCCAATAACCCATTCTTTTGGGTATTCAAACGGAAAAAAAATATCGTGAAAATGAATGAAAACTCCTTTATTAAGAATGGGTAAAACATTAAATAGTAAATAATTTAAATCACTGCCACACTTGGAAACATGCGAACTATCAATAAACAATATGTCTCCTTTTTCGAGTTCTCTAAAAAAATCTAGCTCAACTTCTTGAACTTTTTTTTCAATTATTTTGCAATTATTTTCAAAACCAGAAAGCAGACTATTCAATCTTTCAGGATAAGGCTCAATGAAGTTTAACTGAATTTTATTTTTAAAAAATAATGAATTTGTATCTAGCATTAATGCAGAAGAATAACCCGAACCTATTTCAATAATTTTGTTAGGTTTTAAATGATTTATAATTCCAAATAAAAAAATCGCATCTGTATATCTAAAATAATCATTTTCGAAATAATATCTTAAATTGTCTTCTTTAACATTGTTGAAAGGAATAATGTCATAAAATTTTTCAATTTCAAGAACAAACTCTTTTTGTTTTTGCGAATTTAAATTTACTTCGAATATTTCATCTTTTGTAATGGCTTCCCAAATTTTGCTCTCATTATTTACTACTTCATCAACATTAACAATTGGAGAGTAAAAATGTCCAGGTGCAAAACAAGCATTTTTTTTATAATTTAATTTTTCTTCATACAACCCTTTTATATAAGGCATTGTGTTCAAAAATGATTTTATGTTTTTTTTAATAACTACAGTGTTTAATCCCATTTGTTTTTAATTTTCTGATCACATAAAATCTGCTGTTATCCTTTACATATCCAAATAATATTTGAGAAAGTACTAATTATTTTTTAAACTAATATTCCAATAACATCAAATCGGCCATACAAATTATTAAACAAGAAACAAATCTAATGCAAATTGATAATAACAAAAAATTTTATTAAACTATTTTAATAAGCTATTATACACTTCAATGTAAGCGCTTGCTTGTTGTTTATTGTTAAAATTATCCTCAGCATATTTTCTTATCATTTCTGGTTTGTAATTGTCTTTGGTTTCATAAAAAATCTTTATGGCTTCTGCCAAAGACAAACTTGAAATTTCAGTTGCTAAAATACCAGTAACACCTAATTTTACATGTTCTGCAATGCCTCCTATTGGAAAACCTATAAGTGGCTTGCCACAAGCAAAGGCTTCCAACATAATATTGGGCAAATTATCTTCTAGACTTGGCAATACAAACGCATCTGATAATGCATAGCAAGAAGCCATTTCACTGGCTGTATTAATTTTTCCCAAAGATATAGTTTTTATGTCTTTTGTGATAGGAATAATACCCTTTCCAATTGTCAATACTGTGATAGGTATATTTTTTAAGCTTGTTAATGCTTCTTGCAACAAATAAAAACCTTTCCGAATGTTTGTTATATCTTCTGCAACAAAAATAAGTACTAAGTCATTTTTAGGAATGTTGTGTTTTTCTCTCAAATTCGTTCTGTCTTTTGGATAAAAAGCTGTTAAATCTATTGAGTTTAAAATATGCTTTTTCATAAAGTGAGAAAAAAATTCAATTTTCATAGCTTCTTCTAGCAACCATTTTGAAGGTGTTATAATCGCTCCCATTTTTATTTTTTTTATGGCTGTAACTTTTAATTGTTTCATTTGAACATCAAACCCTTTAACTAATTTAGCATTGAGTAGTTCGTCACTTTTATAATGAAATAAGCCTTGAAATGGATTCATATCATGAAAAGTCCAAACTATAGGCTTTTGACAATTTTTAAAAAAAGTGTTATAATCAATTATCCCTGCTACCCAATGTAGATTAATAATATCTGCGTCCTGCACCAACGCATGTTCCTCAAGTTTATAAATACTATATGGCAAAGTTGCTATTTCGCAATGCAAATCCTGCTTTATTGAATGCAATTTTTTCGTTGCTTTTTGGAATTCTGTTGGAAAAAAAAAGTTTTGAAATTTGGTTTTAATTTTTTGTACAATAGAAGGCTTTTTGTATTCAAAAAAAGTGTCATCTATGATTTTATTTTCGAAATTTATAGTTAAATTCGTTGATAAATATGCTGATAATGTGCCACTTTCGCACAAGGCTGTATGCAACCTTAAAGCTGCAATTCCTGCACCACCTTTTGAAGATGTTGTAATGTGTAAGACTTTCATGAACTCGTTGTTTTTGCTCTTAATAACTGAATTATTTTTCGAAAAAACTCTTTTGTATATCTCTTGAAATATTTAAAAGAATAACCGTAAAAAAGAAAATCGAACAATACCGTTTTTAGATTTTTTAATAATCCTGGAAACCCTTTTTGAGCAGTTTTTCTCCATGAATGATCCCATAGATGAACTGCAAAACTTTCAGGTTGAATGAATTTGGAATATGCTTCGAATCGATCTTCATAAGGCAATGGATAAAAGTATTTAGGTTCAAATACTATTTCGTTTTTATTGGCAGTTTGTTTGTTTATTATTGAAGTAAAAGTATGCGTGATTACTGGTGGGGAAAATTCGTTAAATTCTTCATTGTTGTAAAAATTAAGCATTTGTAACAAAAATCGATGTTGTTTTACACTTCCGAACATTCCAAAGGCTACTCTATTTTCCACTTCTTCGGCAATAAAAAAATCATACAACAGAAGATTATCGATTGGTTTTAAGAGAATCATGTCCGTATCCAAATAAACACCGCCATGTTCAAAAAGGACTTTGGCTCTAACATAATCTGCTACAAAGGCATATTTTTTTTTGCGTAATGCGTTTTTATAAAAATGATTTGTGTACTTTTTCGTATTAATTTCGTTCCATTGTATAATTTCAAAATCGGGACAAAACTGTTGCCAAGACAATAAACAATCTTGAAATATTTTGGATTTTGGATTATCTCCAAACCAACAGTAATGTAATATTTTGGGAATCATTTGTTTTGCACTATTTTTTATATTTATAAAAACTGAACGATTTTATAATTAGCTTTATCTCATCGGAAAAAGAAAATTGAAGCTTATAATCACTTTTCATATTTCTATATTGATAATAATCTGATGGAAAATAGCGCTCTTTTTTCATGTAATAACTCCGAATAATTTTTTGCTCTACATCTTTTATAAACATATCAAACGCTTTTGATTCGAAAAAAAAATTGGCATTGCCCACTTTTAATTTATTTTTCAAAAAACTAAAATCAATAATGTCTTGATGTGTTATTTTCTTATCAGAAATAAAAATTTTTCTTAAAATATTAACCTCGTTATCCAAAAGTTGTAATTCTAATTGTTTGAGCAATTGGATTTTTGCTTCTGCCGATTGAAAACGCTGTTGAATAGCTCTTTGTTGTGAAACTTGTTCATTATGAACTCGATATTGCAACAATGATTCTTGCAAATTATGAAATTTTCCTTTACCAATCATCCGCACCCAAAAATCATAATCTTCTGCTGGTTCTTTGGTAGCATCATAACACAGTTCAAACTTATCTAATAGCTCTTTTCGCATCATCACTGTTGGATGTGCAACAAGACATTTTTGCAGTAATGCTACTTTTATATTTTCGTGATTTT
>NZ_JANLVD010000199.1:0-6324 GCF_031363805.1 Flavobacterium sp.
ATTTACCGTGATTCATATTCGTAATATTGATTTACGAAAATAATAATCATTTCAAATCGTCACGCTCAAAAATGATTCTTAAAATACAGATTTACAATAATTTCAAAGAACTTTTTTTATTTTTTAGTGGACACTAGTGAAATCAAATATTTACAAATGAAAAAATTCCATACATTACTTATCGCTGTAGTAGCAATTACTTCATGTTCAAAAGAAGAAGTAATTAATGAAACACCAGCAGTTAGCTCTAACTCATTGAAACGAATAGACCTAACAATTACAACGAGCGGTTCAAATAATGTTAAGACGTCTTCAAGTATTTTTACTTACAACGGAAATAAAATTATTGCAATAAAAAGTGGAAGTGATACTCAAACATATACCTACACTGGTGATTTAATTACTAAAGACACTAGTACTGACACAGCAGAATTTTCAAGATCTAGCGAATATACGTACGAAAGCGGAAAACTAAAAACTGAGTTTGAGATTAGAAATAATACAAATTCTCAAGGCATTGTAACCATTACCAAAGAAAAAAATATTTACACCTATAATCCTGATGGAACCATTCTTAAAGAAACTTATAAGGTAGACAGCACAACTGGTGTTGAGACAAAAGAAAACAAAGAAACAGTTTACACCTATGCAAACGGCAATTTGGTGAAAAGTGTAAATAAATACTTTTTTACAAGTACGGCTAATGATAATAATGGAAACCCTGTTACTACAAATAGCGAAAGCAGATCAATTGAAATTTACGAATACGACAATAAAAAAAATCCATTTATAAATATTCTAGGATTTAAGCAGTTTTCAATTGGAGAAAGCATCGCATCTGCCAATAATGCTATAAAAACTATTACTAAGTACGAGACTTTCACTAATAACGTTTTAAATCCAAATTCAATTAATGACAATGTTCGAGAAAACGCTTTCAAATACAATTTAAACGATTACCCAGCTGAACAAACTAATGTATCTACAAATTCTATAAATAATGTAATTTCAATAAATACAGCGGTTGGTATATATATTTATGAGTAATTCCTAAAACTTCTAAATTTTTATGTTTTGATTTTTAAAACAAAATTAAATCCAAACATAATTTTTTAATTTAATTATGGCAATAGTATAATCACTTTGAAATATATTTTTATAAAAACATTACGCTTATGAAAAAAATTACTTTTTTATTTTTATTTATCTGGAATTTTGGTTTTGGTCAAAATACCTTATCAGGAAATGCAACTTATAAATTAGAGATCAATGGATACATCGGTGATGGCACTGAAGATAATTGTTGTTGTGGTGGATTAAGGTTTTTATATTTATTTCAATCGAATAATGTTAATGGTGTAATAGTAAAAGCAGAAAACGGTCACATTGAGAATACTTCATTTAGCTATAATACTGAACATAATGAATATAATTTATTAACTAACTATAGAATTGGTGCAAATTTTAATTCAGGAACAATTTTTTGCGGTTCTACATCTTCAAGCTTAACATCAGGTAATATTCTTTTTTCTAGACTGCAAGATAGTCCAATAATAAATTTACCAGTACCTCATTCATTGAGACTTAAGAACTATCCAATCGTTAATCTTATAAATTCTGACATTTCAAATAACCTAGTCGGAAATGATGATTATGTTAATATTTATGGTATGTATGGAATTTTAGACCAATATTATAATTGGCAATATTCAACCAATCCAGATTATAATAGTAGTTCTTGGACTAATCTACCCCCTCAATTTCAGGGGAAAAGTTTTTTAAGCGCAAAACCAAGTGAATTTCTTCCTGACAATTTAATTGGTTCACAATTTTTTTTAAGAGTAAAAACTAATAATTTTGGAACAAATAATCAAGGATCTATACTACCTCTTGTTTATTTAAAATCTGCTCCACATATTGAAGGTGCACCAACCACAACTCCTGTACGTTGCTACAGCGACACTAACGACGGTTCCGCAACATTTACATTTAACAGGTTATTAATAGGGTGTAATGGTTGTAAGCAACAAAATAATTTAATTCCAGACGAAACATTAAATTATACTTTGTTAAATAGAGTAACTTCAACTCCTGTACGAAGCGGCAATGTAATCATGAATGCTGACAAAACCTTTACCATTTCAAACTTACCTTCAGGAGATTATACAATTAAATTTACAGGTGATTATGATGGCTTCAACACTTACACATCAGGAATTAATCACACTAGAAATTTCACTATCGAAAAACCCCAACTACCAGTTGCCTTTACCGCCACAAAAACCAATGTTTTATGCTATAATGGCAATGATGGCAAAATAATATTAAATGCTTCGGGTGGTACAACACAAGGTTCAAACACTTATCAATACAGTTTAGACTTAGGTACAACATGGGTTTCTTTTACTAATGGAAACACTCATACCATTACTGACCTAAATCCTCGAAATTATATAATTAAGGTAAAAGATTCAAAAGCTTGCGTAGCAAGAGTACAAAGATTAGTAGGTACTGTAATAGAATTAGGAATAGATATTGAATTACCAATTACCATTCAACCTATCGCTACACCTGTGGTTGTAAATTACACCGAGGTAGAACAACCCAAATTTTATGGTGGTACCAATGGTAAAATTGTAGCCACAGTAATTGGCGGTACGCCTTTTGCTAATAATAGATACGATTTTGAATGGAAAAATAGCCTTGGTGTAGTTCAAACCAATACCAATACATATTTTAGTGGAGGTATATTTTATATTACGTTAAACAATGTAGGGGCAGACACTTACAAACTTACCGTAAAAGATAAAAATTATGCTACAGCAACGCAACAAGGTGGTTGTTCAGTTTTAGATTCAGAACAAATTTTACCCCAACCTCAACCCATTGTAGTTACTTTTACAGCTATACCTCCAAAATGCAATGCCAACAACCAATTTGGAAATGAAACTGACCTCAATCCTGCTGATGGGAAAAGAGACGAAACGCAAAATGGTCAGCTACTGGCTACCGTTACTGGTGGCGTACCTTACACAGGATTTGACAACTACAGTAAACCCTATAAATATTTTTGGAAAAAACAATTGCCTGATGGTACTTGGCAATCCATCGACAATCAAAATACCACTTTGCCTTATGTTTCAGATGGGAACTATGCTTTAAATGTAGAAGATAGCAACCTAATAAAATTAGGTATTTACACCAACAACATTTTAACCCAAGAAGTAGATAAAACCATACTTGTACAGCAACCTGCTCAATTGGAATTGACACTTACAAAACAAGATGTTACATGTGGCAATGCCAACACTGGATCTGCAACTGCCAATGTTTCTGGTGGTGTTTCAGGATACACTTACCAATGGAACGATGCTAATGGTTCAACCACGCCAACCATTTCAGGATTAGGCGCGGGTGATTATTTTGTACGTGTAACTGATGCCAATAGATGTGTAGTACAAGGTTCAGTCAATTTGCCCCAACCCTCAAACATCGTAATATCCGATAGTGTACAAAAACCAAGTTGCTTTCAAGGTAGTGATGGTGCTATTGATTTAATAATAAGAGGTGGAAACGCGCCTTTTACTTACTTATGGAACACAAGAGCAAGCTCTAAAGATTTAGCAAATATTCCAGCAGGGAATTATTCAGTAACCATAACTGATCGATTGGGTTGCACCTTTCAACACAATGTTGTTTTAATAAATCCAGACCCTATTGTTGTGAATCTTGGTTCTGATAGAACATTATGCAACAACCAATCACACGCTTTGGATATTAGTATTACTGATCCAAATCCTCAATACTTTTGGACTTCCACAAATGGTTTTACATCAAGATCAGCTACTGTTAACTTAACCAAAGCGGGTACTTATTATGCCAAAGTAATATCCTCTTTGGGATGTATTAGCCAAGATGATATAATCATTCAAACCAATCAGGTTAATATTGAATCGGAGTTTTTTGTGACTTCACAAGCCTATTTAGATGAAGAAGTAATGTTGGTAAACACCAGCAATCCGTTTGGTGAAAATACCCAATGGGTCATTCCAAATGGGGTTAGTATTTTAGACCAACAGCAAAAATTTGTGGTTTTAAAATTCAATACTATTGGCACGCATACTATTTCTTTAAAGCAAACCCAAGGTGATTGTTATGCTTTGTTCTCAAAAAATATTAAAGTCGAAGATAGAAGTACAATTCCAAATGCAAATAATAACAATAGCCCATTTATAAAAGATTTTATAGTCACACCCAATCCAAGCAATGGTCAATTTACCACAGTAGTCAATCTGCAAGAAATAAGTCCTGTAAAATTAAGATTGTTTTCTTATTCAGGTCAAACTGCTATTATTCAAAAAAGCGAAGCAGGAAAGAAAAATTATGTGGTCGATTTTAATGTGGCATTGCCATCAGGTACTTATGTTTTGGTTTTAGAAACGGCGCAACAAACGTTGATAAGAAAAATAATAATACTATAATTAATATGATAAATTTAAAAAAAATGAAAAAATATTTTTTTGCAATTCTAGCTTTAGTTGTAATTTCTTGTAGTAAAGAGGAAGAGGAAAAACCTAAAATCTTTAGGTTCTTAGAATTCAGAAAAGATGTTTTATTACCTAATATCAATGAAAGTGAAATATCTTTTCTGGCGATGGATTTTGATACAAAAGTAGAAGAATGGGAGATAACATTGTCTAATGGCACAATTAATTTCCCTGTAAGTATTAAAAATATTGAGAAAACTGCATTTAGTTGGAATGTTAATCCAAATAGTCCTATACAAGTAATTTATTTAAGAATACCCAAATTAGAGTATGGCGATTACACACTTATGATTAAAAATAATTTAACTAATCAGGTTTATTCAGATGTTTTTTTGGTTAGAAGTAAAACATTTAAAAATGTTAAATCATCAAATATAACAACATATACAATGATTAATTCTGAACCACAGGATTATTTGTATTTTCAGAATACATCAAATACTATTGAAGAAGATCCCAATCCAAATTCGGTTCAACAAGTATTTTTAGAAAATAAAACGACCCAAATAGCTTATTCTGTAAATTATCAAATTTTAAATGGCAATATTAATTTTGATATTCCTCTTTCAATTCCTGTTGGTTCTTACTTTTTATCTATAAAATACAATACAGGATTAACTAGTTATTTTGAAAAAGACATTATAATTTTAGATCAGCAATTACCCTCAATTACAGCTATAAACAAAAACTTGTTTTCTGGTGCAGAAGAAATAAAAATAGATGGCTTAAATTTCAGGTATAAAATTCTAGCTGGAATATTACCTGTTAGCGGATTATCAAACACTCAAACTGAAACTGTATTGGTATTTAAGGATATAAATAGAGAATATAATTTTAGTTATGGTAGATATGCACAATTTGATCCAAACTACAACGATATAAGCAATGAAGGCACAAAGTTAGTATATAAAATACCTAGCATATCAAATGCCAATATTTTCACAGATTCAAATAGAACTTATTTTGAAGGTGTAGTATTTGTAAAATGTGGTCCTTACAAAAGCAATTCAATAAATGTAAAAATTGTATACTAATTATTACACAGCAGCGATGATAAAAAAATACGTCCTATTCTTAATTTTAATAATCACTGCTAACAGTTGCTATAAAGAATCATTTGTCACTATTGATGGTGATTTTTCAACCACATTTGTAGGCGCTGATGAATCTGTTCCAGTCATTATTAAAATTAACAATAAAATTATTGGTGCTGACAGTTACAACTGGGAATTTGAAGGTGGTGTACCCAGCAGTTCTACACAACCCAATCCTGGCGAAATCACCTACAACGAAGCGGGAACTTACACTATTAAACTGACTACAGAGAACCAAGATGGTGAACGTAAAGCTTTTTCAAAAGTAATTGAAATTAAAGATGCCATCAATATTAGTTTTTCCAACCAGATTATTCAAAGTAATAATCCACCAGTAGAAGTACAACTTACCAATGCTACGCAAGGAGTTGGATTCACATATAACTGGACATTTCAAAATGGAAGTCCCGCCACTTTTTCTGGAAAAACTCCACCCAATATTATTTTTACACAACCAGGCAATCACAATATAACTTTGACAGTCTCCAATGGTTTTGAAACACAAATACAAACACAAATGGTGACAGTAGCACCAGATTTAATATCAGATTTTACATGGACACCCAATTTTGAAGATGAAGATTATCAGTCGCCAGTCAAAATAAATTTGGTCAATCAATCCGTAAGTGCTACAAGATACCGTTGGACATTTCAAAATGGTAATCCAGTTACATCCAATATTG
>NZ_JANLVD010000229.1:0-3978 GCF_031363805.1 Flavobacterium sp.
AACCTCGTTTGGCAAAAGCGTATCCATGAGCAAAGGCGCCTATTTAATTATAGAACACACCGAAGCCATGCATGTTATCGATGTAAACAGCGGCAATCGATCCAACAAAGCAACCAATCAAGAAGATACCGCACTCGAAGTAAACATGATTGCAGCTGGCGAAGTAGCCAGACAATTAAGGTTGCGAGATATGGGCGGCATTATCGTTATAGATTTTATCGATATGTCAAATCCAGACAATCGAAAAGTGCTTTACGAATTCTTGCGCGAAGAAATGAGCGACGACAAAGCAAAACACAAAATATTGCCTCCAAGCAAATTTGGATTGGTACAAATTACCAGACAAAGAGTGCGCCCAGAAGTCAATATAGAAACACGAGAAGGAAATCCAAACAATGAAAATAGCGATATAGAAGCGCCTATTTTAATCATTGACAGAATTGCTTCCGATTTAGACAGCATTATAAAGTTGCATAAAAAAGTGATCCTCAACGTTCATCCATTTATAGCTGCTTACCTTACCAAAGGTTTCCCATCCATACGTTCAAAATGGTATTTTGAACATAAAAAATGGGTAAAAATAATTCCACGTGATGCCTACACGTACCTTGAATATCATTTCAATGACATACAAGGAAAAGAAATTAAGCAATAATTAAAAACCGCCTTTCAAACAGATTGGCGGTTTTTTTATGGTTTTTTTGTTTTTTTGAAGCCATTTCCAGCTTTCCGTTGCAAGTTTTTTTGTTTCAAACTATTTTTGCAAAACCAAAAAAGAGCTTCCTTTGGTCACTTTTTTTGTTAGGCAAAAATTAGTTTTCAACCTCAAAAAGCTTTACACTACTATCTGGGCTAGATTAGCAACAATTAAAATAATGGCTAATATTTTAGCCATTTTAATATTAATTTAGTATATTTGGCTAATATATATACCAAAATGACATTTTATAATATAGATAAAGTTCCAACGGAAATTCAACAAGAACTGGCTAGCAAATTCCGTGATATTAGAAAAAATAAGAAAATTTCACAAACTCAATTGGCTAATAAATCAGGAGTTTCACTTGGAAGTATTAAACGATTTGAGCAAACAGGTCAAATTTCATTAGAATCATTACTAAAATTAGCACATCTTTTCGAAAGATTAAATGATTTTGATTCGGTTTTTAAACCCCAAGAAAATCTTAAAGAAATAGAAAAATTGTTTAACAAATAAGTATCAGCAATATGACTACAAAAAAAATCATTGCTTATTTGAATCTAAATAATGCTAAAATAAAAATTGGGGAAATGATAGAGAACCAAAACAAAATTTACTTTAAGTATGATTCCAATTTTGTTGCAAAGGGAATAGAAATTTCACCATTCAAATTGAAACTATCAAATGAAATTCTTGTCCCAAAAGAAACACATTTTGATGGTCTTTTTGGAGTTTTTTCAGATTCACTACCAGATGGTTGGGGAAAATTGTTGTTAGATAGAAAATTATTATCATTAGGAATTCCACAAGTTCAAATAAATGCGCTAGATAGACTTACTTTTATAGATAACAATAGTATGGGTGCTATTTCCTATGAACCAGAATATGAAAATAATTCTTCAAAAACATTTAAGGTCGATTTAGATCAAATTTCAGACGAAGTCGAGTCGGTTCTAAAAGGATCGTTTGACGATATAATAGACGAACTTTACTTACTTGCTGGCTCATCTGGTGGAGCCAGGCCAAAAATTCTCGTGGGTTACAATCCAATTACAGAAGAAATGATACCAAACAAATCGAAACTGCCTGATGGTTTTGAACATTGGATAATCAAATTTTCATCTGCTACAGATTTGTCAGATATTGCCATGGTAGAATATACCTATAATATGATGGCAAAAAATGCAGGTGTTGAGATTAACGAATGTAAATTGTTTAAAAGCAAAAAAGGAAATTATTTTTTTGGAAGCAAACGTTTTGATAGAATTGGCAACCAGAAACTTCACTTACATTCAGTAGCTGGATTGCTTCATGATAATTTTAGAATGAGTACTTTAGATTATGGACATATTATGGACTGTGCATTCAAACTAGAAAAACAATTTTCTAGTTATGAAAAAATTTTAAAACTCGCTACATTTAATGTTCTTGCCCATAATAGAGACGATCATAGCAAGAATTTTTCATTTTTAATGAATGAAAATGGAGATTGGAAATTTGCACCAGCCTACGATTTAACATTTTCACAATCATCATACGGTTTACATAGCACAACAATTGCTGGCGAAAGTAAAAACCCAAGTTTGAATGATTTACATAAGTTAGCAAAACATTTTGGCGTAAAAAATCCGAACCAAGTTTTTGAAGCCGTTCAAGAATCTGTGGATCAATTTGAAAACCTTGCCAAAAATATAGGCGTAACAAATGGGTCAATAAAACTGATAAAAAATAATTTAAAGTTGATTTAAGAAAACTACTCCCTCAAAATCTCAATTTTCTTCCTAATTTCATATCCACTTTCATCCACTACCGTAATATAATGAAAACCTTCGGTCGGTAAAATCGGCATTTCGTGAAAAGTTTTGGTTGAACCTTTATACACATTATCAACATACCAAAAAACTTCGGTTTCCCGATTGGAATGCGCTATTTTTAAAATGACTGGTTGTATTTCGCTATTAAAATTTTTGGTCAAATAAATTTTATTATTGGTTTTCGGATAAATAAAATCCATTGATGCCGTGATTGTTCCTGTACAATTTTCTTTAAATGGAGGCAATGATAAGTATTCTATATGTTGGCTTTTGTAATACCATTCCATTACGGGTGGCAATACAAACCATTTTTTAGTGATTATATTTTCAATATTATCACAACTGCTGTTCACTCTAAATTTCCCTGAAATATCTAAATTAACCGTTTTATGATACGGACAAATACTAGTTGTTTTTCCTTTTAGACAAATCAATTGTTTGATTTTTGGACAATCCTCTTGCGCCAAATGTCCGCTCAATTTGCACACTTCAACTTCACTTAAATCTTTAAATGGTGTCGCAAACCATTTTTGTCTTGGTAACAAATTAAAAACATCAAACAAAATAGGAGCAGCGCTAGTCACGCCTGTTAAAGTTGGTCGACCTTCTCCAGAAGCGTTTCCAACCCAAACACCTACTACATATCTAGAATTGGTACCAATTGCCCAAGCATCACGATTTCCAAAACTGGTTCCAGTTTTCCAAGCAATTTTGAGGGAACTGTCATAAAATTTCCAAGCTTCATCGCCTTCAGGACGATTTACTTGTTCCATAGCATTGTAAGTTTGCCAAATTGCACCAGCACCCAAAATTGTTTTTTGTTTGCTATCTAATCCAAAATCTGGAGTAAAATTATAATCATAATTAAGCTCCACAAATTCTTGGGTTCGATATTTTCCATTATTCTCATTAAAATAATTGACCGTTGATGACATTCCAGCATAGGTTCTGCACAAATCCCACAAATTGCTTTCGGCACCACCCAGAATTAAGGACAATCCATAATGATCTGGAGATTTTGAAACATCTCGCAATTTGAATTTTTGTAACTCCTCATAAAATTTATTCACTCCATAATCTTGCAACATTAATACCGACGGAATATTCAATGAACGAGCCAAAGCACGATGCGCAGGAACGGCTCCATCAAAAGTTAAATTGAAATTTTGTGGTGTATATCCTGAAATTTGTGTGGGAATATCTGCAATTAAAGTATTGGGCAACAATTCGCCTTCGTCCAACATTGCTGCGTATAATAATGGTTTTAGAATACTTCCGGTACTTCGTGGAGCATCAATAATGTCAACATCTTTTTGATGGTTCAAATCTGTTGGCGAGTTGCCTACATAACTCATAATATTTCTGGTTTTTACATCAATAACAATAATCGCCAAATTATTGACTTCATTTTGTTTGTATTGATTGTAATAATACTTCGCAATCTGATTCACTCGATTATGCAAC
>NZ_JANLVD010000231.1:0-8903 GCF_031363805.1 Flavobacterium sp.
CTTAAAACTTCGTAAGCTTCGGCTGCTTTTTTGAAATTTTCTTCGGCAGCTGCATCGCCTGGATTTTTATCAGGATGAAACTCAATGGCTTTTTTGCGATAGGCTTTTTTTATTTCAGCTTCGGTTGCACTTTTGTCTATACCTAATATTTCGTAAAAATCTTTTTTCATAATTCATTAAAATTACAAAACAGAAATCTCAAATATAAATGTTATTCGTGATTTGAATTTTGTATTTTGTTAGTTTAATTTCCGATAACTACTTTTGGAAAACGGATGATTTTATCACCCAATTTGTATCCTTTTTCAATTACATCCACCACTTTTCCTTTCAGTTTATCGCCAGCAGGAATTTGTGTAATGGCTTCTGCAAAATCTGCATTAAAAGCGTCGCCAGATTTAATTTCAACCACTTCAAGTCCTTTAGAAAACAAAGTGTCTTTTAATTTTGTGTGAATTAATTCAACACCTTTAATTAAATTTTCATCTTCCGATTTTGTGATTTCAACCAAAGCTCTGTCAAAATCATCCATTACTGGCAAAATGGCTTGAAGCACTTCTTGATTTGCTGTTTTAAACAAATCCATTCTCTCCTTGGAGGTACGTTTTTTATAATTTTCAAATTCTGCGAACAAACGCAAAAATTTATCTTTTTCTGAAGCTAAATCTTTAGATAATTGCTCTTCAATACTTAATTCTTCTATTATTAGCTGTTCGCCATTAGCATTTTGTTCTAATGTAATTTCATCTAATTCCTTGTCTATCTCAGTATTTTCAGTGGTCATTTTTGATTTATTTTTAAATATATTTTGAAACATTTTTGAAATTTAGATTGCAAAAGTACTGCCAATTATGAAATAAATGTCAAATTGTCATTAATTAATTTAATATAACTTTAAGAAACTTTGATTTTGGAATATGTATTTTTGGTATATTAAATAGTCAATACATTTATCCATATTATTAATTCGAATATATCTAAAAGAGCACTTTCCCCAAGGTGCTCTTTTTATTTTTGAAGAAGTTGTTTGAGTGCAGTGTGTATGGTTTTGTATTCAAATTCAAAACCTAGATGGGCTAATTTTTGAGAACTTACATTCTGACTTTCAAATAAAATAGTATGCATTTCGCCTAAAACTATTTTCATTATAAACTTAGGTACATTTGGTAAAATGAGTGATTTGTTTAATTCCTGAGCTACAGTAGATGTCAATTCCTGATTGGTAACAGGATTAGGTCCAACCGCATTAAAAATTCCTGACAAATTGTTTTGCAAGGCAAATAAAAATATGTTGGCTAAATCATGAATATGAATCCAAGATTGCATTTGTTTTCCTGAACCAAAAGCAGCTCCTAAACCCAATTTTGCTGGTTTTAAAATTTCTTTAAGTGCGCCACCATTCGTCGATAAGACTAGACCAATACGAATTTTGCAAACTTTTATGTTTAATCTTTCTATTTGATTTGCAGATTCTTCCCACTTCACAACCACATTAGATAAAAATGAATCGTCAAAATTTTCAAAATCTTCCTTGTAAAAATTCTTTAAACTGTTTGGGTAAATACCAATAGCGGAAGCAGAAATAAATTGTTCTATATGATGTGGATTATTTTTTAAGGCATTGAAAAGCAAATTGGCAGATAGGACTCTACTTTCAATAATTTCTTGTTTGTATTTTGAAGTCCATCGTTTTGCTATAGAAGCACCTGCCAAGTGAATTATGGCTGAAACACCCAGTAAGCAGTTTTCGTCTATAACTCCTGTTTGAGGATTCCAGTAAAAACCTGTAAAATTAGGCTGGTGTTGAATTTTATTTTTTGAAGTGGTTAAATAATGTATTTTAATACCATTTTGCAAAAGCAATTCGGTAATTTCCTTTCCAATAAGTCCAGTGGCACCAGTGATTAAAACTTTCATTCTTGATTTTTATTCAAAAATAAGAAATGATTGCATTACACATTTGTTAATTGTAGCGACTTTAACTTTTGCATTTAAATGAAAGTTGGAAGTTAATTTTATTTTAATCTTATACTCCATTCAAAATCCATTTCCGACACTTGCTCCCCTTTTTCATTCACTCCAATTGATTTCATCCAGAATGTTTGTCCTTCACCATTTTCGATGGTTTTTTTAATGGCTTCATCAATCAAATGACCATCATTGCAAGTAAAATTGATGCGACCTGTAGCTTTTTTAGAAAAATTTCCTTTATTATTGGCAACCAACATCGATATATTGCGTTTACTTTTTTGAATATGCAACATCACCATGGCTCCTGTGGTCAATTCTGCAGCCATGGCTTGAACTGCAAAATACATGGATTTGAAAGGATTCTGATTCACCCAACGGTGTTTGACTGAAACTACACATTGGGTTTCATCTATACTTTTTGCCCTGACACCACACCAATAAGCAGATGGTAATTTAAAAAACAAAAACTTATTTAAATTGGAAGCTGTAAACTGCATAGCGATTGATTTTTTTGCTAAAATACAAAAAATTGCTATGCACGCCTAATATTATAAGTTGTTAAATAAAAGTTAATATTTAGTACTTTGTTTTGCATAATACCTTTTTTTAGCCTTATCTTTGTATAAGAAATTAATATACTAAAGATAGTATTATATAAATTAGTTTCAATCATCATCAAAAAAAATCAAAAAATGAACAGTTTAATCATTAAAAAAGAAAATTTATGAACATTGAAAACACAAAAGCGCAAATGCGAAAAGGTGTTCTTGAGTTTTGCATCTTATCTGTATTAAGAGATAAAGAAGCATATACCTCAGAAATATTAGACACCCTAAAAAACGCAAAATTGCTTGTCGTTGAAGGCACAGTTTATCCTTTACTCACAAGACTTAAAAACGACGGATTGCTCGACTATCGTTGGGAAGAATCGAACTCTGGTCCACCAAGGAAATATTATGGACTCACAGAAGAAGGAAATTTATTTTTAACCGAATTAAATGGCACTTGGACCGAATTGTCTGATGCTGTAACATTAATAACAACCAAAAACTAACAGCTATGAACAAGACAGTAAATATGAATTTAGGTGGTTTTTTCTTCCACATTGACGAAGATGCCTATCAAAAATTGAATCGCTATTTTGATGCTATAAAGCGTTCACTATCAAGCGACGGTCGTGAAGAAATAATGAATGATATTGAAAGTAGAATTTCGGAACTTTTTTCTGAAAAGTTAAGTACTGACAAACAAGTTCTTGGTATAAAAGATGTTGATGATGTTATTGCCATCATGGGGCAACCAGAAGATTATAAAATAGAAGACAATGATCCTCAAGAAACAAGTTATAGTTACGCTTCCTCAGGAAAATCAAAAAAATTATACCGTGATACCGAAAATGGAATTTTAGGTGGCGTATCCTCTGGTTTGGGACATTATTTTGGTGTAGATTCTGTATGGATTAGAATTGCTTTGGTACTATTGGTTTTTGCAGGATTTGGAACTGGAATTATTGCTTACCTTGTTTTATGGGTTGTCATGCCTGAAGCAAAAACAACTTCGGAAAAGTTGGAAATGAGAGGTGAACCTATCAATATTTCAAATATAGAAAAAAAAGTAAAAGAAGAATTTGGTAATTTATCTGATAAATTCAAAAATGCAGATTATGATAAAATGGGAAACCAATTTCGAAGCAGTGCTGAGAAAATAGGCGGAACATTGGGCGATGTTTTACCAAAAATATTTGTAGCTTTTGGAAAAGTTTTGGGCGCATTTATAGTTTTTATTGCTGCGTCAACACTTATTAGTCTAATCATTAGCTTCTTTGCGGTAGGCACATTTCCTTTCTTTGACATGCCTTGGCACAATTATGTAGAAGCTGTGAACTACTCTACTATGCCTTTTTGGTTTCTAATGTTGTTAAGCATATTGGCTGTTGGAATTCCGTTTTTCTTTTTACTTATTTTAGGATTAAAGCTGTTGGTAACCAATTTAAGATCAATAGGAAATACAGCAAAATATACGCTTTTGGCCTTATGGATAATATCTGTTGCTGTTCTTATACTTTTTGGAATCAAACAAGCCACAGCTGTTGCTTACGAAGGCAAGGTATCAAACAAACAAGAAATATTAATCAATCCAGCAGATACTTTAAAAATCAAATTTCAATACAACGATTTGTATTCTAAAAATATAGACGACAGAGAAGATTTTGAGTTTGTACAAGATGCTGCTAATAGAGAGTTGATTTATTCCAACGATATTGAATTTCATATTATGCCAACAAGCGAGAAAACACCTTATGTTTTGGTTGAAAATATTGCCAATGGAAATACACAAAGTGATGCTAAAAAAAGAGCAGAAAAAATAGATTATAATTTTAAGGTTGAAGGAAACGAAAT
The DNA here is from genome assembly GCF_031363805.1 of Flavobacterium sp. GTDB lineage: Bacteria > Bacteroidota > Bacteroidia > Flavobacteriales > Flavobacteriaceae > Flavobacterium. Next base: position 4,371 of record NZ_JANLVD010000231.1, read on the forward strand.
TATTTTTGACAACTATTTGCTCACAGAAGCTACAAATAAATTTAGAGATCAGGAAGTAAAAATATACTTATATTTACCAAAGGGAACTTTATTTATAACAGATAGTTCCGTAAAAGAATATGATGATAGCGACAATGATTTTTTCAACTTGCACCACAGTTCTAGCGATTATATTTACAAAGTAGAATCGAATAAAGTAAAATGTTTGAATTGCCCAGCTGATGAAGACGAATATAATGATATCGACAACCAAGAACTGGAAGAAGAGCTGGAAGAAATAGTGCCTGGAAATGTGACCATTAATAAGAATGGAATATCAATCACAAACGATACTACTGCTTCAGATTCAAAAAATATCAAAGAATTAAAAATAAACAAAGACGGAATAATCATTAAAACCAACTAGTCATGATAAAATTTATGATTCATTTAGCAAAAATAATAGTAGTTAGTTTCATCGCAATATTATTTGGTTCTTGCGATTTCAATATAAATTTTGGTGATGGAATCAAAGGAAACGGAAAAGTTATTTCCCAAGTAAGAAACATATCTGAAAACTTTGAAAGCATCAAAGTGAGCCAAGGAATTGAAGTGATACTAACACAATCCAACGATAAATTAGTATCTGTAGAAACTGATGAGAATATTCAAAATCACATTATCACAGAGGTGGAAAATGGCACTTTGATTGTTAAGGCAGATGAAAATTATAGAACTTCAAAATCTCCAAGAGTAACAATTAATATGCCAACTGTAAGTGAACTAAAATCATCAAGCGATGCAGAAATTTCAAGTACCAATATTTTAAAATCAAACAATATCGAAATTGATGCTAGTAGCGGAAGTGAAATAAACGTTGACATTGAAGCAGAAAACATGTCATTGGAGACTTCTAGTGGAAGCGAAATAACCGCCAATGGAAAAGCGATGAAACTCCAAACGAAAGCATCTAGTGGAAGCAGTATAAATGCAAACGAATTAATGGCAAACGAAATAATTGCTACAGCAAGTAGTGGAAGCAGTATTGATGTCTTTCCAATTTTAAATTTGAAAGCCAAAGCATCTAGCGGAGCCAATATTGATTATCACAAAACGCCTAAAAGCATTACAAAAGAAGAAAGCTCTGGCGGAAGTGTAAGTGAAAACTAATTTTCCATTCAAACTAAAAATAAGAATATACAATCATCATGAAAAAAAAATTAAATCACAGTATAGCAAAGGTAATCGCTCTGACTATATTCATGCTGCTCACAACAATAAACGTAGCATTTGCTCAAACCAAGTCAGATAAAATTGATAAATTAATGAGTCAATATTCAGAGTATGGACAGTTTAACGGTAGTGTATTGGTTGCAGAAAAAGGAAAAGTAATTTATAAAAAAGGGTTTGGAATGGCTAATATGGAATGGAATATTCCAAACCAAACACAAAGCACCGATTAGGTTCTGTTTCTAAACAATTTACAGCTTTATTAATCCTTAAATTGGTTGAACAAGGAAAATTGAAATTAGACACTCCAATTTCAGCATATTTGCCAGATTACCCTAAAAAAACTGGCGATGTAATCACGCTGCATCACTTATTGACGCACACTTCTGGCATTCCAAATTATACTTCTTTTCCCAATTTTTTTAAAGAGGTGAGCAAAAATCCATATTCTCCAGAAACATTTGTAAAACAATTTTCAGATTTAACACTTCAATTTACACCAGGTGAAAAATTTGCTTACAGCAACTCAGGTTATTTTTTATTGGGTTACATTATAGAAAAAGTATCTGGCAAAACATATGAAAATTATTTACAAGAAATAATTTTCAAACCTTTAAAAATGAACAATTCTGGATATGACAATAGTAGTGTAATATTAAAAAACAGAGCCTCAGGCTATGAAAAAAATGGAAAAAGTTATGTGAACACAAGTTTTATAGATATGTCAATACCATATGCGGCAGGTTCATTGTATTCGACTGTCGAAGATTTGTATCTTTGGGATCAATCACTTTACAGCAATCAATTACTTTCTTCAAAATCTATGGATTTATTTTTTGGCTCACACATTGACACTGGAAGAGGCAAATATGGTTATGGATGGAATATAAATGATGTTCCAAATCTTAAAAATGACAATGTTCGCATGGTGGAACACGGTGGCGGCATTAATGGATTTAATACTGTAATATCTAGAATTCCTTCAGACAAAAATTTGGTTGTATTGTTGAACAATACTGGCGGAACCAATTTAAATGAAATGAATAAAGCCATTCTATCCATTTTGTATGACAAACCGTTTGATATGCCCAAAATGTCCATGGCAATTGCTCTTCAAGATATTATAGCAGAAAAAGGCTTGACTATTGGTTTAGAAGAAGCAAAAGCACTGAAAAATTCTGATAAATATGCATTTAAAGAAGATGAAATGAATGGTATTGGGTATCAATTTTTGCAATCAGGAAAAAATAAAGAAGCCATTGAAATTTTCAAATTAAATGTAGAAAAGTTTCCAAAATCAGGCAATGCATACGACAGTTTAGGAGAAGCTTATTTAAAAGATGGAAATAAAGAATTGGCTATTGTCAATTATAAAAAATCAGTTGAGCTGGATCCAAAAAATGAAGCTGGAAAAAAAGTATTGGAAGAAATTTCAAAATAACCAAAATCAATCATTTAATTAAATAGAAACAACAAAATATTTTATTTATCATAAAAAATCATTCGTTAATCGCGAATGATTTTTTATATATTTGCAACAAACAAATTCCAAATGAAAAAAATATACCTACTGATTTTTTGTATTTTTCTAGCCACCAATTCTTTTGCTCAAAAGAAAGAGAAAATAAAAGGAAATAAAGTTATAACCATTGTAAAAAGTGAAGTAACTCCATTTACAGAAATTGAAATCGAAGACAACCTAGAAGTATATTTGATCAAAGGAGATAAAAATTCTATTGAGGTTGAAACCGATGAAAATTTGCATGCCGAAATAAACCACAAAACCTACGGAAACACACTTCGTTTAAATACAAATAAGGATATTTCTGGCTTCAAAAAATTAGAAGTAAGGGTTATTTATACAGATAGTTTGAAACTAATAACCACAAGACACGAAGGCAAATTAAATATCCTAACTGCCATTTCCATTCCAAATGTTACCGTTAAAACATTCGATTTTTCCAAAGCCATTATCAATATAAATTCTCCAAAATTTACATTGCTGGCCAACGACAAATCAAAAGTAGAACTCAATTTAAAAAGTCAAGATGCTTTTGTAGAAATGAGCAAAAATTCTGAAATAAAAGCCATGATTTCTTCACCAAAACTGAAGTTTGACATGTATCAAAAATCTGAAGCAATTGTGGAAGGAGACGTGGCAGAAATGACCATTCGATTGGATAACAACGCCAAATACGAAGGAAGAAAGTTAGTTACCAAATCGCTCGATTTAACTTGCGAAGGAAACACAAATTGCTATGTAAATACCAATGGAAGCCTTAATATTTCTGCCAATTCGAAATCGGAAATTTATATTTATGGCGATCCAAAAATCGAATTAAAAAAGTTTACTGGAGATGCCACTTTGTACAAAAAATCAAAGTAGTTTTATTTGGAGCACAACATTCTAGTACGTGTTGAACATTGTTCCTGCTTGCACCTTTATCTCTCCGCTTTGCTACGAGGATATCGGCTTAATCAGGGCTAAATTAGAAACTTTTGCCTTCTATTAAACATTAAAAAAATCCCATTTTGTTATTTCAAAATGGGATTTTTTTTATCAATTAGTCAAATATTTTTAAACTATTTCCTTTAAAGCTTTTATAAAAATTGACAAACAATAAACACTTAAAATATTTTAAATCTGAAATCTAAAGTCTGAAATCTAAAATCCTATTATTCTTTACCAGCCAAATATCTTTCTGCATCCAAAGCTGCCATACAACCTGTACCTGCAGCAGTTATTGCTTGTCTATAAACATGGTCAGCAGCATCGCCAGAAACAAAAACACCTTCCACATTGGTTTTTGACGATCCTGGTGTATTTACAATATAACCAGTTTCATCAAGGGTAATAAAATCTTTAAAAATATCAGTATTTGGTTTATGTCCAATGGCTACAAAAAATCCAGTTGATGGAATTTCAAAAGTTTCGTTGGTCGTTTTGTTTAACGCTTTCACGCCAGTAACCACTTGACCATCACCCAAAACTTCCACCGTATCATGGTTCATTAAGATTTCAATGTTTTCGGTTTTGCGCACTCGAGCCTCCATTATTTTTGACGCTCTAAATTTTTCACTACGCACAAGCATGGTTACTTTTTTGCATAATTTAGACAAGTAATGCGCTTCTTCACAAGCAGAATCGCCAGCACCTACAATAACAACTTCTTGATTTCTATAAAAGAACCCATCGCAAATTGCACAAGCAGAAACGCCACCACCCATTTTCAAATAGTGTTGTTCAGATTCTAAGCCAAGATACTTTGCAGTAGCACCAGTTGAAATAATTACTGTTTCACAATGCAATTCTTTGGTATCATT
>NZ_JANLVD010000270.1:0-1560 GCF_031363805.1 Flavobacterium sp.
CAATCAATTTTTTAAAGGCTGTTTTGGAATGTGTGATTTCAATTCCTTGCTTGTAAAAAATTTCGGCTTGTTTGTATCGTTTAAAATATTCTTCGATATAACCTTTTGCCATCACGCCATCTATTTTTGAAATATTCATCAATTCGTCGGCATAGTTTTGAGATTTTTTTTCGCTTCCACCAATAATTCCTGGTAATTCAAGATATAAAATTACCAAAGCCCAACGCGTCTCTATATGTTTAGAGTCAAGTTTTGCTGCTGTTATGAAAGCGGTTTCTATTTCATCAATCATCCCCAAAGCTTTGAATTTATTGGATTCTTTGGCTTTCATTCCCAATGCGCCGCCGTATTTGTACCAATAATTAGCATTTTTAGGAAATTGTAGCTTTATTTTTTTGTAGTAAGTCATAGACTTGTCCCACTTTTTTTGGTTTCCAGCAATGTCTCCCAAATATTCTGTCGTTTTGGTATGATTTGGATTTTCTTTCAAATATTCTTCGAACAAAGGTTGTGCAGCCAAATACTTTCCTTGTTCAAAAAGTTTTTGTGCTTTTTCAAAATTGGTTTCAGCGGACATATTGATAGAAAAAATTAAAAAAAGTAATAATATATATTTCATTGTTCAAAAATAAGGAAACTATATTTATTGGATTACATTTTTATTTTAAAAACGTGTTAATTTATAATTTTTTGATGATGAAATAAATATAAATGTCTAAAAAAGGTATATGATTTATCCTTAGCCCTGACCGAGTGGAAATCCTGTTTCGTTTTTTTACGAAACAGATTGTAGTAAGGGCAGGAATATGGATTGCAGATAAAGCCCAAAAGATTTGCTCCAAAAAAAAATCCGCTTCAAAAAATTTGAAACGGATTTTTAGATTTTAAATTTTAAACTATTTTACAATTGTCATTTCGTCTACAATATGTTTTGCATTTGAGAAATTTTCTATTACCCAAAGTACATAACGAATGTCAACATTGATTGTTCTTTGCAGTTTTTTGTCGAAAATAACATCGCCAGCCATTGCTTCGATATTTCCATCGAAAGCAAGACCAATAAGTTCTCCTTTTCCGTTTAAAACTGGCGAGCCTGAATTTCCACCTGTAATATCATTATCTGTTAAAAAATTTACGTGAAGCGAACCATCTTTGTCTGCATAACGACCAAACTCTTTGTTTTTGTGCATTTCAAGCAAACGAACAGGAAGGTCAAATTCTTGATCGCCTTTTTTATATTTTTTTACTTGCCCGTCAAGCGTTGTGTAGTTGTTTACTTTGGCATCATTGCGTTTGTCAGCTGGTAGTGAGCGTACTTTTCCATATGATAAACGTAAGGTAGAATTTGCATCAGGATATACAATTGTGGCAATTTTTGACTCACGCAAACCTTCTACTAATAATCTAAAGGATGATCCAAAATCGTTTTGTGCTTTGATAACTGCGTCGCTTCTTGTATTGAAATGTGTCAAGATATCGTTAGACAAAGTATACAATGGATCTGCATTCAAAGTTGCTTCTGATGGATTTGCTAAAAATGCTGCCACTTTTTCTTTGGAA
>NZ_JANLVD010000007.1:0-7083 GCF_031363805.1 Flavobacterium sp.
TAGAGATAAAAAAACAAATGAAATCATATATATTACTCATGATTTTGAAAAAGGATATACTACAGCATTTGGAGGTAATCATATCGCAAATTTAGACGACCACCCAAGAATAGTTTATGGTGGGTCTAGTGCTGCCGGAGCTTATCAAGTTATGCCAGATACATGGGATGACTTTCAATATGCATCAAAAAAAACAAAATATAAAATAGATTCATTTAGTAGAGAAGATCAAGATAAATTTTCTGTTTTATTAATGATACATCACCCTGGCTGCTCGGATTTGTTAAAACTTTTGCTAAGTGGGCAAACTGAGAATTCAATTAGAGGTCGAGGCAGCAGGATTTGGGCAAGTTTACCTGAAGAAGGTGACAATAGTAGATATTTATTCAAAGGAAAGCCACAGCCTGTAACACCCATGAAAACTGTTTTAGAACACTATGAGAAATTTTTAAAAGATGAATTAAAAGATGAAAGTCCTTTGCACCTAAATAAAGGTTTTCTAAAAGATTTTGATATTACGTGTAATTGTGGAAATGAAAATAGTTCGTTTTGGCATCATCCATTGGACAAGATGGAATTAAGAGGATGGTATGGAAGTGGGTTTTACCCAGGTGATAGTGATCATGGAAATGCTCCTGATGCTAGGAAAAAATCCCACGATGGTTTAGACCTTTACGCTCCAATAGGCACTACACTTTATGCCTGTATTGATGGAGAAGTTTATGAAGATTATGTTTCGGGTACTTATGGAAGCACACTTGGAATAAAAGGTACATATAAGGGAACAACTTATTACTTTTTTTATGCTCATTTATCTGAGAGAAGTGTTGTAAAAGGCGCAACTGTTTCAGCTGGAGATATAATTGGAAAGACTGGTCAAACAGGAAATGCTAGCGGACAAGCGGCAAAAATGGATCATCTACACTTTGAAGTTAGAAATACTGGAGAAAGAACAGGAGGAAAACTAAATCCACTGACCACAATTGATGAACTTAATACAGATGTAATAACTAACCCAGATCAAAATACACAAACAGGAAACTAATATGAAAACTAAAACCCATCTTTATATATTATCAATATTTTTGGTTATTATGTCTTGTAAAAAAACTAATAATACAAATAAAGCTGATGTAGAAAAAAACAGTATTAATAAAATCGATAGTGTTCATAAAACAAAAACGCAAAATGATATTTATATAAACAATAAATGGAACGGAATGACTGAAATTGTTGATGTAAAATCTCTTAAATTTCAGGAAACTTCTATAGATAGTATTTGGTATGGTTTTTATAACATTAGAAATACTGAATCATACATTTTTTCAGTTGATAAGTTTTTAGAAAATCCAGATGTAGAACAATATAGAACTTTAGATACAGTTAATCTAAAATCTAAAAATATAGAAGTTACAGTTGAAGATTTTTCAAATTATAAAACTTTGAATTTATTATTGGATAAAAAACTTGTAAAACAATGGAAATTTAAAACTTATACTAATAGTCTTAACTCAAATTTTATAAAACTTTGGGCAGGTAATTATGAAGGGTCATTTTTAAGAATAAAAGAAGAATATGCAGATCCAAGAGCTTATGGAACTATTTCGATAAAAATTGAAGAAAACTCTACAAAATTTTTATTGGATACTTATAAGGAAATTGTAACAAAAGAATTGATTTTTGTAGATAGTGATGATGACAAAATAGTATTTGTAGATAAAGCGAATAAAAATCTTGTATTTGAAATCATTAAAAAGGATAAAAAATATATGCTTAAAAGTATATTTATTGATAATCTTTTGGAACAAAGTGGTTTGTATGAAATGGAGAGAAAATGAAACAAATAATAAAATTAGTATTAGTTTGCTTTTTAATTATTTCCTGTAATGGACAAGTTACAGATAAAAATAAGCAGGACATAAAACAGAAAAAAAAACAAATTGAAAATACAAATCAAGAGCAACCTCCTGTTAATTTTTTTGATCAAAAATACTTCAATGGTTACATGATTTCATTTGGAGATTCTGATATATCAGAGCATCCATATCGTAATTATTATAATTATGAAAATAAAGAGGTACAGTGGTTTGCAATAAGTTATGTTCCAAAAGACATTTCATTACATAATTATTGGCTTAACTATCTTCAAGGCTCTAATTCAGATGAGACTACACAGAGTTCTGTAATTGAAAAAATAGTCAATAAAGATTTAAGTTTGTATAATACTTTTGCTGTTTACATTCCTAAAAAATATTTGGATGTATCGAACGGAGAATCAGAAGAAGCGATGTTTTTTAAAAATAATACCGAAGTCTATTTTTATCTATATAATCTGAGTGAAAAAAAATGGGAATTTCTAAAAAAAGTAAAAACAAATAACGCATCAATTGGTAAGCGCGATTTTTTTTATAAAGAGTTTCCAGAATTATTTCCCTTTGATAAAGTTGTGAAACTAAATGACAAGAAAAATGTTGACGAAGTTGAAAATCTAACCTTATCTAAAAACTTTATTTTTAGGTTTTTAATATCAAAAATTGAAAGCGGAGACGAAGACGAAAAAGAAAAAATTAAAATAAGCCTGAAAAATAAAGAAACGAATAAAGTTCAAGAAATAGATTTCATCCCACAATCATTAGTTGTAAAACTAGATTTAAGTTCATCAAATTGTTATTCTTATTTTGATTTAAAAAAATCAATTATTAAAACTACTGAAACACTAAAAAATATTTTCAGTCTAATAGTATTGGATGTGAATTTTGATGGTTTAGAGGATTTTGCAATAATAAATATAGAAGGTAGTAATGGAGGTCCACTATATGCCTATTATATTCAAAAGCCAAATAAACAATTTGTATTTGATACATATCTAACAGAAAATATGAGATTTTTTCCGATTGAAATTAATAAACAAGAAAAAAGTTTATCAATAAGTCATATCTCAGGTTGTTGTAATATCCAAAATTTTAAAATCCAAATTCAACCTAATGGAGAATGGAAAGAAATCTATTCAAAATTAGAAGATGTTAAATAATTTTTTGACAAATACTTTTGGGATAATAGTATGAAAATTAAACTCATTTTTTACATAGTAATACTGCTAAGTACATTGTGTAACTCTTGTAAAGAGAATAAAGTTTCGCAAGGCAAAATGCTGGATAAAATAACAGAAAAACAAACTAACAAAAAAATATATGATATTCCCTCAAATTTAAAAATCGAAAAACAAGAAGAAATTAATATTGATAGTGATGAGGCAAAAGAAATAATAATTACTGCCGTAGATAAAAATGCAGATTATTTTTATGAATTTTGGTTTAAAAATGATAAACTTCTTTATGAATTTAAATATTATTGGGGAAATGTAAATAAAAAATGGATTGTAAATTTAGATAATGATGAGAGAAAAGAAATTATTCGTATGCAGGGTTATGCTGATGCAGATGATATAAAATGTATTATTTTTGATATAGTTGACAATCAACAATTACCACTTTTATACTTTAATCCAGTATTAAAAGATACAAAATATCCAAATCAATATTTATGGGCATATTCAAATGATGTAAAAGATTTAATTGTAAATAATAAAAATGAATTGCAGGTATCATTGAATAATATTAAATCTTTAGATATTGAAAATTCATTACCTGATAATCAAAAAGAATTACCATATATATTTTTTAATGGACAATCAAGTCAGCCTGATATGAAGATTTCTAGTATCAAGAAACCAGAGTTTATGACTGTCCAGTCAATTATTAACATAGTTCAGAAAAATTTGTCAACAACTAGTTCTGAAAAAAACACACAACAATGGATAGGAAAATATTCGTGTAATTTCCTTAGAATGAAAGAAGAATATGCTGATCCAAGAGCTTATGCAATGATTTATATAGATATAGATAACAATATCGCAACGTTTAAATTGGAAAGTTACTTAGAGGATTTAAATGAGGAATTAGTGGTTTTGAGTAGTAACACAACCGAGATTGTCTTAGCTGAAAAAGATAATAAAAACTCAACATTTACAATAATTAAAAAAAATGAAAAATATATACTTGATAGTTTGTATATGAATAAACTTTTAGGAGAAAAGAATTCATACAAAATAGAAAAAAATTAATTAAGTTTCGCATATTTATGAGTTGGCAGAAATATTAAAAAAAAGTAAAGGTGAATAAACCAAATACAGGTGACAATTTAGTTGTTTATTTTATGAAAATAATGGTTATATATTAAAATTAAAATCACCTAATTTTTCTCAAGATGGAGGAAATCAAGTTTCCGTAATTAAGAAAAAAGATAATGGATTTTCGATTGTAACAAATTTTCCTAAAAGAACAGATAAATTTACTTATTTTATAAACTACAGTAATGATAATTTTACAGTAAATAAAGTAATTCACCAAGTTGATTCATCAGAAGATAATAATGTAAAAATTTGCGAGTTTCAAACGCAAATCAATCTTCAAAAATCGGCAAATGAGATTTTCAGTAAACTTATAGATGCAGAAAAAAAGGGTGTGTGTTACAAAAAAATTGATTAGTTATGAAATTAAGATCGAATATTTATATATTGCCTTTTTTTGTTTTGTTTATATTCTCATTCATAAATTTTGATAAAGAAATAAATGATTTATCATTATCAAAAAATAAAAATTTTGTTGCCTCTAGAAATGAACATTCTTTTGGTTTAATAAGTCAAAAAGAAATTAAAACTAGTTCAATTTCAAAAGAAATAAAATTCTTTGAAAGCTTTGAGTCTCTATTTAACCATAAATTAAGTGGGTTGTCAGTTATTGATGAAAATGTAATAGATCCGTATAAAAAATACGGATTAGACTTTTCAACTATTTGTTTTTGTAATTCTACTTCCATTTATATTGACACTAAAAACAAAAATTTTATTGTTTTCAATTATTGTGACTCAGATCTACCATTAAAAAATATTAAAAATAAGTCTGTATTCAAAATCTCTAAAATTGAAAATGACCGAGATAAAATAGTAATAACAACCGCACCAAATTTAAAAATCACATTCTTTAAAAAAGACAAATTGCCCATTTTTTATATGACTTTCAAAGGCGCTTTTCCGAAGCAATATGTTGGAAGTGATTTAAAAAAAGTTTTTACATCGACACCTGAAAAATTTCAGAAAGAAGATTGTGGTGATTTTGATGGTTAAAAATTAAGAAATATTAATAATTATGCATCCGTCAAGTTGTTGTAATATCCAAAATTTTAAAATCCAAATTCAACCTAATAGAGTATAGAAAGAAATCTATTCAAAATTAGAACATATTAAATAGATTTTTTGATAATTACCTTTGGGACAATAGTTGAAAATTAAATTCATTTTTTACATAGTAATAGCATTATGAACAACCTGGCGATTGGTATTTAGTAAAAACAAAAGCGGGAAATCAAGGCTATGTTTTTAAGACAAAAATAGTGGATAAATGAATTATAAAAATTAACTATACATATATCTAAAGTTGTAGATTTACGAAATTACGTTTCGCATATTTATGAGTTAGGCGAAAGCAGTAAAAATTGTAAATAAGAAAATAATATATGGGAGAAAAATCAAAATTAATTGGTGAATATGGAGAGAAATCTGTAGAAAATTTTCTAAAATTAATTGGTTGGGGAGAACCGCCAAAGGGAAACAATTTTAAATGCACTAATGAAGCTCATATTAGTAGAAAGACAAAAAAGCAAAAGCAAACTCACGGAATTGATTTTTTTTATGCGTATAAATCTCCATTGGTAGATTCAGTTCTTAAAAAAGTAAATATTTCTGTTAAATATTCTAATGAAATCTATCCAAATAGCCCAAATTCAAAATTCAAAGAACATTTCGAAGATTTAGTTACTGCAATTGAATGTTTTAAATTTGCTCCTGAATCAAAAGAAATAATAAAATCAATAAAAGGTTATTCAAATAGTGAAGATATTGGCGTTTTGTTTTGGTTAACAAATAACAGTGATTCTTATAATGATTTAATCCCAAAGTTATCAGGTATAAATTTAACAACCGAATTTAATTACAACAGTCTTTACATTGTTGATAATAAAAGAATTGATTTCATTTATTTAAGTTTAAAATATGCAATTTCAAAATTTACAAATTCTGATATCAATTTTTTCTATCCAGATACAGGAAAAAATATTATACCAACAACAAAAAAGAATTTTGGAAAAATATTACCCGTTGAATTTTTAAATACCAGTATATTACCATTAAGAATTGAAGATGAGTTTTCTAAACAAACCACATTAGCATTATTTACAATTGACCCATTTGATGGAGATGATTTAAAAAGATTAATAAGTTTATCTCAAGAACTTTCGAAATCTTGGCCAAGTAAAATTTTAATATGTTTTCCAGATTATAATGAAGTAAATCATTCAAGAGAAGTTAGAATTGCAAAAAATAATTTTGAAGACGCAAAATTCACTAATAATATTTCTGTTGAATCTTTTAATGATAATTTTAAATCTTTACAGATATAGTTATGAAACAAGTACACCAACATATAGATAAAATATTGCCTTACGGAGAATTAATGAGAGGATTTGCAAATCAAAATTATATTTCAAAATCAGATTTAAAAAAGTTCTTGCGAAACAGAGGTATATTCTTTAACTATTCCGAAAAAGAAAATTTAGTTCCTTGTATATCAACACTTATTTTAAGCCCTTCTGAATTTGACGTTTTAAGAGATTTCCAAAATTCAAAAGAAGATAATACAAAAAAGAATACAAGTAGAATTGAGTGGAATTCGGATAAAAGTTTGGTTGAGGCATTTGAAAATTTTGATTTTAAAGATTTAATCCCAGATGAAGGCGTAAACTTTTGGTTTAGTAAAGAACCAACAATTACAATTCAGGAAGAAAACAAAAATAAGGTAGTAATTGACTTCGAAATTGAAAGAAATGATTTAAGGGAATCTCTAAAAACTACAAATTCTACTACAAATCATTTTTGGTGATTTTTTTTTAGACTTCAAATTCAGTTTTTAAAAACTCATATTTATTTTTTAATTTATAATTATATGATATTGAGACGCTTAATTATTA